>CAYXPO010000861.1:0-2233 GCA_964466925.1 uncultured Nitrospirales bacterium | reverse complement strand
CTTCACCTTCAGCAGCACCTTCGCCTTCAGGAGCGCCTTCACCTTCCACACTTCCTTCACCTTCGGGAGCGCCTTCGCCCTCTCCCCCAATTGCAACAGGCAACGAGAATTCAGACGAGTTTCCATTTGTATCGGTGGCTATTGCCGTAAGATTCTTTCCCACTAAATTGCTTAAGTTAAGGCTGATATTCCATCGGCCGTCAATCGAGGCCAATGCCGTACCGAGATAAAGTTCCCCTTGGGCGGCATCATCGCCAAACACTTCCACAACGGAGGAAGCCGGCGCCGTGCCATGCACCTCATCCCCTATCGCCGTTATTACAGGCGGGGTGATTCCGCCGTTACTGCCGGGCCACAGCACAATGCCCCTCCCTGTGTTGTGATGAATGGAATTGTGCCGCATGACGATGCGCTGCGGCATTTCATTGTCGAATACAATGCCATGATTATTATAGGCAATGATGTTTCCCGCCTCCGGAGAGTCTCCGCCTATTATGCTGTCGGCACAGGCGCCGCGAATAAAAATCCCGGCCTGGGTGTTCGGTTGCGGCGCCCCCAAGGCATCCAGTCCAATGAAATTACCCTTCACCATGACGTTGTCGCAGGGGCCCAAATAAACGCCCCGGAGGGAACCGATCAGAACATTCCCCATCCCGGGTTCTGTTCCTCCGATGGAAAGGAAGCTTGCATATTCCGCCCCGATACCCGCGCCGATTACCTGGATAAGATTCCCATAGATCATATTTTCAATCGCCGGGGAGGACTCCGTGCCCTGGACCCAAATCCCGCCCGCACCGGCATTTACGATAATATTCTGCTCACCGGCCGCCGCACCGCCAATGCGGTTGGCATTCCCCTCAATCTTCACTCCGAAGGAAGACGTATTGCCCAGCGCGCCGGTAAACGAACGGCCCAGAAGGCAGCCGATGACCACGTTATCGTGACCCGTGATATGAATGTTGCAACGGAATCCCATGATGGCCAGCCCTTCAATCAGACATCCGCTGCTCTCCACCAACAAACCGGCCATATCGCCCTGAACGCCCTCCCATTGCACCGTTACCACGCCTCCTCCATGTATTCTGATATTCGGTTCGGACAGTGCCGGCAACGCCGACAGCACGGTAATAAGACGTTGATCTTCCGGCAGGTTGAAGTATATGTCCACATTCCCCGCGCCCGCGTTGGCTGTTGTTAATGCCTCTCGCAAAGAACCCGCGCCACTGTCGGCGTTCGTGGTTACGGTCAAACCGTTTTCCCCTTCAGATGCGCCTTCCCCTTCCGCCGCGCCCTCCCCTTCCGCTGCGCCTTCCCCTTCGGGTTCCGGTTCCCCTGACACCACCAAATCCACCGGGGTGCCGGGCGGCACGCTGGCGCCGGCGGATGGATTCTGGCTGATAACCCTGCCAGGGGCCACCGAATCATCATGCTGGCGCGTCACCGTGCCCAAGGTGAGGCCGGCGTGGAGAATCGCCATTTCCGCCTCCACGGAGGCATTCCACAGTTTCGCCGTCCAGTCCTCCGCGCCCGTCAGCACTTTCGTGCCGTCGGGGGAAAGGGCCGCCGCATTCAACATATGGCCGCCCGTGAACGCCGGAACCGTCAATAAGAGCGCTCGCGCGGGTTCGTCCCAGAGTTTGAATTCCTCCACGGCGCCCATCAGGATTTTTGTGCCGTCGCGGGAGAACTCCACGGTATAGACCGTATTGGCGAGCCCCGTGAAGGTATGCAGAACCGACATCGTAACGGCGCTTGTCAGAATGGCCTTATTGTCCACGTGGCCGGTCAGGATTTTTGTGCCGTCCGGGGAGAACGCCGCAGAAGCCACACCCGTTGTTCCACCAGGATTACCGAACATGACGCCGGTCTCCACTTCCCAGAGATTGGAAATGCCGGCTGCGGTGACCATCATTGTTCCATCCGGGGAAAAGGCCACCGAACGCACCGAATTGGAGGTTTCGTACATGCGGATTGGAGCCGCCGTATTGGCGTCCCATAGCCTTGCGCGCTCCGACAGGCCCGTCAACACCTTTGCGCCATCCGGGGAAAAGGCCGCGGAGTATATGATGTCTCCATTGGTGGTGAACGTGCGCACTTCCTGCCCGGTGTCCGTATTCCACATTTTCGCGGTGCCGTCACCGGAGCCCGTCAACATCCATGCGCCATCCGGAGAAAAAGCCACGGCACGCACCGGCATGGTATGACCTTCAAGCACATGCAACAATTCTCCTGT
>CAYXPO010000860.1:0-2236 GCA_964466925.1 uncultured Nitrospirales bacterium | reverse complement strand
TTCTGCCTCACGTCACTCCTTCCCCAAGAGTACCTGCAGCCAACACGCTGCGCGGACCCGCCTCTATTCTCTCTTCTTTTGTTCATCAAGGAACGGGCCTGCGGAGCACACGGTTAGAATTCTGCCTCACGTCACTCCTTCCCCAAGAGTACCTGCAGCCAACACGCTGCGCGGGCCCCGTTCCTTTCTCCATGCACTAACCATCCCTCCCCGCCACAACGCGGATCGGCTTCGCCCTCCTCATCATTGCATGCGTGGCACGGTCAAGACCGCCCCGTTCATATCCCTGAAAAACGGATGCCATCAATCGCTGAGCGCAAACATCCTCGAGGCTATTCCATGCCTCATTTGGGGCGTCAAGTGCACCGCGAAGGAAAATTTCAGGCATGTTCCATTACCGTGTTTTCTTGAATTGCGCCCCATCAACGTTTTGGCGCCGCCATAAAGGCCGGTATTTTAAGGAGTTAGGCAAATTTCAGGATTCTAGCGCCTTTTTGGCACGTTTTATGCCTGTAGGAAAGGCGAAAGTTGAACTGAATTGAAGGGAATGGCAGCAGTGATGCGCGGCGGCATAAAGGCGAACGCCATACGGTTGAACGCCATGGACGTGGAAGCCGGGGACATTCTCCCAGAAGATTACCCTTGCACCCAATAGGCTTGCGTGGTCAGGTAAAAAACCGGCTCCAAGCACTCCACCCCTCACGCAACAGAATCCTGCAGTTGCGGCACCTCACACCCTTGCGGCACCCCCTATGCCGCGGATTTCCCTATCCCTGTCCCAACTCCAATGCCCCCCTGACGGCCACGTTCCGGCCCATGCGGTTTGGCTGCGGCCTGTGTGCCCGCGTTCACTGAACAGGTTCCCTTCCATATTTATGCGAAAAGCGCCCCCCGGGAGGAAAAAAACAGGCGGGGCGCTCTTCGTTTTTTCTTGCGTGAACGCCGTGGGGGCGGAAACCTCACACGTGGCGAAGATAGGCGTTTTGAATGCGCTTGAGCAACAGGTGCTGATCCTGTCCCCAAAACTCTTCGGAAAAAATCTCCACTTCAATGAAGCCCTTGAATCCCGCGCGTTCCACCCAGCCGCGAATCCGTGGTATGTCAATGCAGCCTTCCCCCATCATGCCGCGATCATTCAGGAGATCGCGGGTGGGTGTGCGCCAGTCACAAACATGAAACGAGAGAATGGAATTTCCGGCGCGCTTGATTTCCGCCTCCAGATTCGGATCCCACCAAAGGTGATACACGTCCACCGTAACGCCCGCCCACTCGCTGCCCAGCGCCACCACCATGTTGTTGGCCTGTTCCAGCGTATTCACAGCGGAGCGGTTGTCGGCGAACATGGGATGCAGCGGCTCAATCGCCAACTTCACCCCCGCCGCCTTGGCATGCGGCAAAACGGCGGCAATGCCGTCCACTATCTGTTGGCGGGCCACGGGCAGCGGAATGCCGGGCACCGCGCCGCAGACCAGCACCACGAGGGGGGCGCCGATTTCCGCCGCTTCGTCAATGGCGCGGCGGTTGTCGGTTTTTGCTTCTTCGCGCGCCATGCCGCTGGTGGCCGGAAAGAAACCGCCCCGGCACAGGCTCACCACCTTCAGCCCCGAGCCGCGCAACATGTTTCCAGCCTCTTTCGCACCATACGGCTCCAGGTGCTGCCGCCAGACCGTTATCCCCGGCACACCCGCCTTGCGGTATTCATCCATCGCTTCGCGAAGGGACCACGGTTTCGTGGTCATCGTATGAAGGCATAAACGCGAAAAATCGGTTATGGAGAGCGGCATGTCATTTCCTTTCTGACTTTCAGGACAAATCATACGACAACCCGGCGGGAAAAATCCTGCTATCGAGACACAACAGATCATACACCGGGGTTCTTTTCGAATCAGGAAACGGCGTCCCGTTTTCGGTTCAGAATACGGGGCAGGGGCGGGTAATCTTCCGGTAATGTCCATGAGGGTATTTTAGAGGTAGAAGACACGGTGCAAATCGAGTAACATAGATGTGAACGCCAAGGGCACGATTAAATAGTAAAAACAGTATGGGTTCCGAAAAGGACCTCAAATGCTTGGGTTATGCGCATTCTGCTCATAGAAGACAGCAAGCGGCTGCAGACGTATGTAAGCAAAGGCCTGCGGCACGCGGGTTACGCTGTTGACGTGACCGGCGATGGCGAGGAAGGGCTGTACCTGGCGGAGAGCGGTGATTATGATGTCATCGTTCTTGATCTCACGCT
>CAYXPO010000859.1:0-2236 GCA_964466925.1 uncultured Nitrospirales bacterium | reverse complement strand
GCGCTGATTCGCCAGGAACAAGCCCTGGGGCATCTGGTCGCCATGACCGGTGATGGCACCAACGACGCCCCCGCGCTCGCCCAAGCCGATGTGGGCGTCGCCATGAACACGGGAACCCAGGCCGCCAAGGAAGCCGGGAACATGGTGGATCTGGATTCCAATCCGACCAAGCTCATCGAAATCGTGGAAATCGGCAAACAACTGTTGATGACCCGGGGCGCGCTGACCACGTTCAGCATCGCCAACGACGTGGCCAAGTATTTCGCCATCCTCCCGGCCATGCTGGTGGGCGCTTTCCCGGAAATCGCGCCTTTGAATGTGATGCACCTGCATTCTCCAAACAGCGCCATACTCAGCGCCGTCATTTTTAACGCGCTTATCATCATTGTTTTGATTCCGCTGGCGCTGCGGGGTGTGAAGTTCCGTCCGCTGGGCGCCGCCATTCTCCTGCGGCGCAACCTGCTGGTGTATGGCCTTGGGGGGGTAGCGGCCCCGTTTATGGGCATCAAACTGATTGATATGGCGCTCGGAGTGCTTCATCTTGGTTAGGAACGCACTATGAAACAACTTATGGAAGAAATGACGATTGGATTGAAGGCGACCCTGGCCCTTTCCCTGGTGTTGTGCGGAATCTATCCGCTCCTTACACTTGTGATAGGGCAGGCGTTTTTCCCTTTCCAAGCCAATGGCTCCCTATTGAACAACCGGGGTTCATTGACGGGTTCGGAGTTGATCGCGCAATCGTTCTCAAGCGCGCGCTACTTTCATTCCCGGCCTTCCGCCGCCGGGAGTGGCTATGATGCCCTGCATTCAGGAGGAAGCAACTTGGGGTCAACCTCCAGGCAATTGACGGAGACGGTGCAGGCGCGGATTGAACACTATCGGCGGGAAAATGGGCTGGCCGCCGGCACGTTAATTCCGGCGGATGCCGTCATGGCTTCCGGAAGCGGTTTGGACCCGCATATCAGCCTGCGCAACGCCTGTTTGCAGGCGGCCCGTGTGGCCCAATCGCGCGGTCTGAACAAAGACGCCGTTCTCGAGCTGATTCATACCATGGCGGAAGGACGCACCCTTTGGGTGCTGGGGGAGCCCCGGGTCAATGTGTTGCGGCTGAACATGAAACTGGACCAAGCATTATGACGGAATCAATGGATACTCAAACCACCTCCTTTCTTCGGATGATACGTCAGTCGAAGCGCGGACGCCTGAAAGTGTATCTGGGCTATTGTGCCGGCGTTGGGAAGACTTATCAGATGCTTTTGGAGGGGCATCGCCTGAAAGCGGACGGCATAGATGTGGTTGCCGGCTATGTCGAAACCCATGGCCGCGCGGAAACCGCCCAGCTTGTCAACGGTCTCGAAGTAATCCCCAGGATCAAGCAGGAATACCGGGGGGTACCCCTCGAAGAAATGGATAGGACCGCGATTCTAGCGCGCAAGCCGGCGGCCGTGTTGATTGATGAACTGGCGCACACCAATGTTCCCGGCAGCCGGAATCCGAAACGGTATGAAGACGTTCAGGACATTCTGGACGCGGGAATCCACGTTATCACGACCTTGAATGTACAGCACCTTGAAAGTCTCTATAACATGGTGGAGAACACGCTCGGGGTCAAGGTGCGCGAACGGCTGCCGGACCACGTTCTGCTGCAGGCCGATCAGATTGTCAATGTGGACCTGACCACGGAAGACTTGCGCCGCCGTTTGGAGGAGGGCAAGATATATTCCCCCGAACGCATTGAAACCGCCCTGGCGAATTTTTTCAAGGAGTCGAATCTCGAGCAACTCCGGGAGATCACCCTGCGCGAACTGGCGGCCCACCTTGATGCCCGGCGGCGGGAACCGGGCGAACAGGAGGGCGGCATTGCCCCGGACCAGGTGGTGGCATGCCTGAGTTCGCGCGGCCCCAACAGCGAGATGTTGTTGCGCCATGCGTCGCGCCTTGCGGGAAAGCTGAATCGAAACTGGTATGCATTGTATGTGCAGACACCTTCGGAAGATCCAGCCAGTGTGGATGCCCATACCCAGCAGATGCTTTCCTCCACGTTGACCCTGGCCAAGCAATTGGGCGCGATGGTCTTCACCTACAAGGGTGAAGACATAGCGGCGACCATCCTTCGTTTTGCCCGGGAATACCGGGTGGGGCACATTGTCCTTGGGCGGCCCGGGGGCCTTTCTCGATGGAAACGGTTCTGGGGAAAAGAAACCATTATTGAACGTCTTGTCGAAAAGGCGAA
>CAYXPO010000858.1:0-2242 GCA_964466925.1 uncultured Nitrospirales bacterium | reverse complement strand
GTCCTCCGAGGTGTCTTCGTTCACCACCACGCCTTCGTCAATGTTGCCGGAAATGATATTGCCCTCGCCCTTTATCAGGCCCCCGATGTGATTATTGGTCCCGCCTTCGATATACACCCCCCTATGATTGGGCACCGCCGTAACACCGGTGACATCCGTGCCAATAAGATTATTTTGCACACGGTTATTGGCGGCCCCTTTGCCCATGATGACGCCCGCCTCCAGGTTGCCGGATATCACATTGCCGTCTTCCCGGTTTTCCCCGCCGATGATATTGCCGTTGCCGGTTATGGCCACACCGTAGGTATTGCCTTCCGCCTTGGTGTAGGAAATCCCCAACAGGCAGCCCGTAACCTGGTTTTCATTGCCGAAGATGACCACCCCCGCCATGTTAAAGGATATGATGCACAGGTTCGTTACGCTATTGCTGTTGGATTCCAAAATGAGGCCCGAAACGTCACTCCCGGCGCTCGAGCCGGAGAGGGTGATCCGTCCCCCCCCGTCAATGGTGGTGCCGCCCGTGGTATCGGCAAGGGCGGGGAGTTCCGTCAAAGGGGTGATGGTGGCGGTTCCCAAATCAAACTCAATGGTGTCGGGTCCTGCATTGGCATTCGCCGCCAGAATGGCCGCCCGCAACGTTTTTCCGGAGGGCGCGTCACCGGGGTCCATTACCGTGAAGGTATTACACCAAGCGCCGGTGCAAAGCGCCAGTACGCCCAAAACGATAAAAACACTCTTGCACACCTTTGTTTGCCGCAAATCTGCCGCCCACATACTCTGTCCTCCCATTTGCCTCAAACTACAGCGATTGGTTTCTGTATTTCCTCGTTCAACCACCCAAACAAGGGATTTCACGGCCAAACCCGCTTCGCGGGCTTGACCGTGCCACTCCAATTTCTATTCTACACCAAAACACGACGATGCGCGGGGCGCATCCGGTAATGGTCACGCCGGACCGGGACAGAAGCCGTCTTCGGTGCTTTCGCCCGGGCAGTAGTGATAACCGCCGGAATTGAAGAACTGGATAATGCGCAGCAACTCGGAGAGGCTGATCCGCCAGTCGGGCGGGTTGTAGTCGGTGCTGTAAATCGCACAGGAATGATCGCCGGGTCCGGGCGCATACCCGTCTTCCGTGCCCGCCTCGCAATGGAAGCCGTCCGAATTGAAGAACTGGATGACGCGAAGGAGTTCGGAGAGGCTAATCAAGTTGTTCCGGTCCTGGTCCGCCGTTAGAAACACATCGTCTTCTTCACCTTCCACAGCACCTTCGACGGTTCCTTCCGCTTGACCTTCCACGACGCCTTCGCCTTCGAGCGTTCCTTCGGGTTGGCCTTCCATGACACCTTCTCCCTCGATAGCACCCTCGGATTCGCCTTCGACCACCCCTTCGCCTTCCACTATGCCTTCTTCCGTACCTTCGGCCAAACCTTCACCCTCGATCAGGCCTTCCTGCGAACCTTCCACAACGCCTTCTGGTTGGCCTTCCGCACTTCCTTCACCTTCGAGTTGGCCTTCCGCTTGACCCTCGGCCAAGCCGGTGCTCAAACAGACGTCATCCACGGAGAAATTGATAAATCCATCGGTATGGCTTTGAAGAACAAGCGTATGCTCACCGCCATCCGCATACGCCGAAACATCAACGCTCACCAAGGTATAGAAGAGATAGCTGCCTTCATCGGCTTCCGTAAAACCCGCTATGGTGTTACCATCGATGAGAACGAGTAGATTTCCCGTCGAATTCGGATCACTTATCCTGAGGTAGAATTGCAGGGTAACCGATGGAACGTCCGGGATGACAAGGGCCTGCGTGAGGGAGGCATCATCCCCGCTGGAATTCCCTCCAAACCAACACCACCAAAGACCGGAATGGGGATTTGTTATGTCCTCGCCACACCCGTACACACTACACAAAGGTGTTCCATACGTGACGGACTGTTCCGTCCATGCCGGGTTGGGCGTGCCCTTCTCAAAACCGCCGTCTGCCACAACATTCCCGACACACTCCATTTCCCCTTCCACCTGGCCCTCTTCCGAACCTTCAACAACACCTTCACCTTCAATGACACCTTCTGCTTCGCCTTCTTCAACACCTTCACCGCCTCCTTCGCCTTCAATGGTCCCTTCTATTTCGCCTTCGGCGGATGCGCCGAGGAGACAGACCGCAAAGTCGCTGTTCACAGTGGAAAACATGCCGGATTCAAGATATTGGGCGGTGTGATCGCCGGGAGCATTGGTGAGGAGC
>CAYXPO010000857.1:0-2263 GCA_964466925.1 uncultured Nitrospirales bacterium | reverse complement strand
CAGCACGCCGGTCAGCAGCGGGATCACGAGCAGGTTGGCCAGGAATCCGATGGGGGCGAACACGTGAAAGTAATACGTCACCAGGGGAATGGTGAGCACTTGCGCGCTGCAGGTCATGGCCACATTCGCGCGCAAGAGTTGCGGCATCCATGTCAGCGCCGCCGAGATGCGCTCCATGAACATCAGTATGGAGGCCACGCTGCCGAAGGACAAAATAAACCCGGCATCAAAGAGATTGGCCGGATGGAGGATCAGCAGAATCACGGCGGAGAGGCTCAACGCGGTGGGGGTGTCCGGTTCCCGGTCCACCAAATCCGCCGCCAAGTACAACGCCACCATAAAGGCCGAGCGCAGGCAGGCCACGCGCGCGCCCGCCGTCAACGCGAAAAGAAACAGCACGCCGATCATGATGGCCGCGCGAATCCGCCGGTTCCGGACGAAGATGCTCAGCACAAAACCCACGCTCAAATAGACAATGCTCACATGCACACCGGAAACAGAGAGGATGTGCGCGGTGCCGGAAAGCACATAATCATTGTAAGGCTCGCCGGAGATTTGCCCCGAATCCCCCAGCCACACGGTGTACAACAGCGGCAGGACGGATTCCGGCGCGGACCGCCGGAACACCCCCGCTTCCCATACCCTCAGCCGCGACGCCCAATAATACGGCGACCAACGGCCCCCTCCCAGCCGTTCCAAAGCAACGGACCGTGCAAACAACCGGCTGCACACGCCCCGCAGGCGGTAGTAATCCTCGATGCCGGAGGCGCCGTGATTCACGGGGCCCAGCCAATGGTTGAGCCTGCCGTGAACCCGGAGGCGCTCCCCCGTATGCACGGGCGCACCGGGCTGTTCCCACGTCACCAGCACGCCCCCGGATAAAGCAAGACGTTCTTTCTTTGCCTGGACATGGTCCACCGAGAGCACGAACCGCTGGCGGTCCGTGCCGGGCATTATAAGGGAGCTTTCCCGCACCACCCCTTCCAACACAAATTCCGTTTCCGGATGCGCAAGACTGTATTGGCTCAGTGCGTCCCCGGCGGGCCCGGTCTGCTGGACATTCCAGCACAGGGCGCCGCAGGCGAAGAACGCCACGGCGCACACGGCGTGTTCCCGGTACGGAAAGTTTCTCCCCAGCAGCACCGGAAGAAGGGCCATGCCCAGCAAACAACACGGGAAAACAATGCCAGGAACCCAGCCCATGCGCGCGGCATACAGGCCGGCCATCATGCTTAACGCCACCCACACCCACGGGCGTTTCATTCTGCGCCCCCCGTTGCCGCGCCCCGGCGGCTAGAATATGTTGTTGAACATGTTCGAAATGGTGTCGCTTGTATACCCCATCAACGTCAGAATCAAATCAAACACAAGATTCGCGATGACATAGATATACGACAAGGCATTGTCCGTCGGAATATTCACGACCTGGCTGTAGAACGCATTAAATATTTGCGATAGGACGTTCATATCCGTTCAAAGCCTCCAAACAAAACGTTGACATGCATCACCAGAACCACACACACCCATTATGGTAAGCCCCGGGAAGGAAAAGGTCAAGTTCCCGCGGGGTTCCCCTTCAGACTTGAGCCGTACCGTGGAACAGGTCATACTGGTTCCGGGTCAAACGCACGGGCGCGCTTGCAGTCCGTGCAACAGAGAGGGATGGTTATGAAGCGCGGGAATTATCGTGTAATGGGGGTGTCGTGGTTTTTGATCCTCAGTATAGGCGCCGGGTTTGCCGCCTATGCGGAGGATTGGCCCACGTTCCGGCATGACAACACCCGGAGCGCCGTGAGCCGGGAAACCCTGGCCTTGCCGCTTTATCCGCAATGGGTGTTCACCCCGCCGCAGCCCCCGCAGCCCGCCTGGCCCGAAGAACAAAAGGAAATGCCGCGGGTGCGGTTTGACGAGGCCTATCACGTGGCCGCCGCGGGCGATCGGGTCTTTTTCGGCACGTCCTCCGACGATAAACTCTGCTGTCTCGACGCCCAAACCGGAGAACCGCGCTGGACCTTTCTCGCGGGCGGGCCGGTACGGATCGCGCCCACGGTGCAAGGCGGTTTTGTGTTCTTTGGCGCCGATGACGGCTGCGCATATTGCCTGCGCGCCGATGACGGCCAGGAAGTCTGGCGGGTCCGCGCCGCCTTCCGGGAGGATAAACTGCTTGGCAATGGACGGATGATCTCGAAGTGGCCCGTGCGCACCGGCCTGCTGGTGGACGGGGACACGGTCTATTTTGGCGCGGGCGTGTTCCCGCACGAGA
>CAYXPO010000856.1:0-2266 GCA_964466925.1 uncultured Nitrospirales bacterium | reverse complement strand
TGGAAAGTCCGGACACGGCAAAGGCCTCTCCCAAAACGGTCCTTGTGGTGACGACGTTGAGCGATGTGTTGGACGGCGATATCACGTCCATTGACGCGCTGATGGCGGATCCCGGGTTCAATGACGAGATATCGCTCCGGGAGGCGATGGCGGCGTCGGCGAATACCCCGGGAAGTGACATAATCACATTTGAGGGGGGGCTCACGGGCACGATTGTTTTAACGGGCCAGTTGCCGCCGTTGTGGGATGCGGCCGGCGGCACGGAAATCCGGGGGGAAGGCCGGATCACGCTGGATGGCACCTCTATTCCCGGCGTGGGCCAACCGTGCATCAACATCATTTCTTCGGGGAATGTGATTATGGATTTGACGATTGTGAAATGTCCGGACGCCGGGATTTATATATCCGGGGAGACGGCGGAGAACAACCGGGTGACGGGGTGCATTATCGGCACGGATGCCGCGAATACGGCGGGGCTGGGCTGCGGCACGGGGATCACCCTGGGCGACGGGGCAAAAAACAACTGGATTGGCGGCACCCAGGCGGCGGAGCGAAATGTGATTTCCGGCAATATTGAGTGCGGGATTCTCATGGAAAGTGTGCCCATTACCCAAGAGAAGTTTACGCAAAACAATGTGGTGCAGGGGAATTATATCGGGACAAACACGGCGGGGACGGCGGCGGGGCCGTGCAATACCGCCGGGGAATCCCATGGGATCATGATCCGCGACGGCGCGCTGGACAATATCCTCGGCGGCGCCGGCGCCGGGGCGGGCAATGTCATTTCCGGCAATTGCGGGAGCGGCATTTTTATCTATGGGGTGAATTCCGGGCGCACCACCATCACGGGGAATTATATTGGAACCAATGCTTCGGGGACGGCGGCGGTTCCCAATGCATTGAACGGCATTTCCCTCCGCACGGGGACGGCCTTCAACACGATTGGCGGCAATATCGAGGGCATGCGCAATGTCATTTCCGGGAACACGCGCAGCGGCATATTCATGATGGACGAAAACACCTCCAGCACCCTGATCCGGAGCAACTTCATCGGCACGGATGTCACGGGAAACAATCCCTTGCCCAACGGCAAGTGCGGCATCCTGATGCTGAACGGCCCCTCCTTGAACAGGATTGGCGAGCCGACGTCCACGTGGGGAAACCGGATTGCCTGGAATGGGGAGGATGGCATTCGGGTGGACGGCGCCGCTTCCGCAAGTAATCTCATCAGCGCCAACTCCATTCACGACAACGGCGGCAATGGCATTGTACTCGCCAATGGCGGCAATGGAAACATGCCCACCCCCTCGATTACCCAAGTTAACGTTGAAACGGGCCGGATTGACGGCACGGGCCGGCCCGGCGCCACGGTGGAACTGTACATTGATGATGCAAACGAAGGCCGCCTCTATCTGGACATGACCGCCCTTGTTTCAGAAGCGGGCACGTTCTGGGCGCACTATGCGTTTAGCGCGGAACATGCCGGAAAATATCTTACAGCGACGCAAACGGACGCCGAGGGCACCTCGCAATTCCTTTCACCGCCTTTCCTCATTACCGGGGCCGCCCCCGAAGGCGAAGCGGAAGGCCAGGCGTGCGGAAACCATGCCGTCTGCCTGGAAACCTGCCCGGGCACGTATGCGGACAATGACCGCGATGGCCTCAATGCCTGTGTGGAGGAGTGCATGTGCACCAGCGATAATAACGCTGACAGCGATGGGGATGGGATGCCGGACGGGTATGAAGCGCAGCGTGGTTTTGATCCCGCGGCGGATGAGGCGGACGGAGACGCGGACCTGGACGGGCTGACCAACCTTCAGGAATACCGGATGGGGACGAATCCGAACGATATCAACAGCCCCGGCGGCGTGTTTTTTGTGGCACCCGCCCCGCAGGGCGTGGACGCGGCCAACCGGGGTACGCGGGAATTGCCTTGGGCCACCATCGCGTATGCCATGGCCAACGCGGTGGTGCCGCCCACGAAATCCCTGCATGTGGTTGCGCTGGCGGGTACGTATACGGAATCCGTCGCCTTGCTTCCCGGCATGACCCTGTCCGGCGATCCGGGCGAATCCATACAAATTAACGGCAGCCTGGCGGGCGCGGCGGGGAGTGCATTGGAAGGACTGGACCTGGTGGCGAACGGGGCGGCGGTGGCGTTGACCATGAACAATGTGGCCATGCGCGCCACGCGGGTCCGTTTCTTTGGGAGTGAAGCGCGGACCGAAACGGGCCTGCTCGTAACGGGGACGGCGCCCGCGGCCTC
>CAYXPO010000855.1:0-2276 GCA_964466925.1 uncultured Nitrospirales bacterium | reverse complement strand
AGTTACCTACTGAATAATCCCCTTTTCCCGCAGTTTCTGGCGCTCCGCCTCCCCAATCCCGGCGGCTTCGAGAAGTTCATCGGTGTGTTGGCCGAGTCCGGGGGCGGTGGTGCGGTTTTTCAAGGGGGTTCGAGACATTTTGGGCGCGGGGCTGTTCAGCAACAGGTCCTCGCCCTCGGTTGTTTTAACCGGTGAAAACGCTTCGCGCACTTGCACATGGGGATCGTTGACCGCTTCCATGGCGGAACACACGGGGGCCACGGCGAGTTGGTGCTCCTGGCAGATATTCACGACCTCCTCCCGGGTGTGTTGCGCACACCATTCGCCCAGAATCGCGTCCACCTCCGCGCGCTGGAGGATGCGTCCGAAGAAACTGGAGTAACGGGGGTCGTCGGCGAGTTCGGGGCGGCCAATCATTTTGGCCATGACCTTCCAATGGGTGTCCAACAAAACACCGGCGTAAACAAACCCATCCTTGCATTTGAAGATGTTCGTGGGCGCGGCGAAGGTCATGGGATTGCCGACGATGGGCGGCTCGATGCCCGCGGCGGCTTGCACGAGCAAACCCGTGCTGGAATCCATGGCGGCATCCAGCAGGGAAACATCAATGTGTTGTCCTTCGCCGGTGCGTTCACGATGGCGGATGGAGGCCACGGCGCTCAACGCGCCATGCAATCCCGCCAGTTCGTCCGCGAGGAACGTGGGCGCGCGCATGGGGATTTGCTCCTCGTTTTCACGGTTCAGCCACATGAAACCAGAATAGGCTTGGGCGGCAGGATCATAGCCGGGCCGCTCGGAATAAGGGCCGTATTGTCCAAATCCGGTGATGGAGATATAAATGATGTTGGGGACGACTTTGCAGCAGTCGGCATAGGAACACCCCCAGGAGGCCATGGTGCCTTTTTTGAAATTTTCAAGCACCACATCAAAATTCGGGAGCATCCGCATAAACACCTCGCGGCCTTCGGGTTTTCGGATGTCCAGCGCGATACTGCGTTTGTTTTTATTGGCGGAAGCATGCAGAAACCCGTCGGGCGGATTCGTGCCGGGCAAATACGGCGGCAGTTTCCGGGTTACATCCGGCACCTGCGCCAATTCCACGCGCACCACGTCCGCGCCATAGTCGGCCAAGATGCATCCGCAACGCGGCCCCGCCCATGTGGTGGTCACTTCCAATACCCGCACGCCCACCAGGGGGCCCGGCAAATCGTACCGTGCGTTCTTGTAGAATTCGTTCCTTTCGTTGTCCGCATGATTCATTACTACCTACTCCTCGTCTGGTTTGCCGGGGACACCGGCAGCAACCTTACAGCATCACCCCGTTGCGGGAGTTAAAACATTCCACCACCCGCCGGTGGAATATTCGTGAGGACTAACGCCCCGCCTCCGTGGCACCGCAAACATTGGACTCCTTTGGACGGGAAAGAGTCAAATTTTAGAATGGCGGACAGGAGGGGAAACATAGCTCCCCCGTTCCGGCGGGGGCATGATTGATGAGGACAGCCTGCTGTAATTGATCCGTGGTGAGGGGGGAGGAAAGGCCGGCCAGGCGCGCGTATTCTTCGGAAGCCATTTTTTGACGCAGTGTTTCCATTATCGCGGCCGTTTTTTCGCGTTGGCACAGCGCCAAGACGGTTCCCGCGATGCCGGCTCCGGTGAGGCAGGCGCCCAATGCGCCCGCCTGCAGGGCGGTGTCCACCAGAAGGTCCAGGACGGGGCTGCTGGCGCCATAGTCGCCCGGACAGAACATGACCGGTGTTTCGGAGGATTCCCAGTGCCGCAGGGCATGATCGGAGACAGAACGATGGTAAAATTCGTTTGTGGCCGTTTTGAGCCGGTCGCCGTCATGACCGGTGGTCATGAGTTTCCCGGCCAATGCAAAGCCGCCTGATTCGAGCGCGGGCAGAAAGGCGCGCGCGCGTTCGGATTCGGCGATGCCATACAGAAGCGGGCCGCGTATGGCGATGGTGTCCGGGCGTTGTTCCACCGGCACCCCGCCGAAATAGCGCTCGCAGGCTTCCTCGAAATTGGGCAGGGCATAGCGTTGCCGCATCTGGGCAATGGACAACTCCTCCGGGATGCGAAGCATAATGCGGTAAAAAGGTTTCAGGCCACCCAAGGTTTCGGGGGATATTCGCGAAAGGCGGTCCATCGCGGCAATCTGCTCCGGCGGGCGCCCCATCGCGGTCATTTCCTGCCGGAGAATTTCCAGGGCCATGCTGTAGGCAAAGCGATTCCGGGTATACGCCACCCGTTGTGCGCCGCTCAGGCTGCGT
>CAYXPO010000854.1:0-2280 GCA_964466925.1 uncultured Nitrospirales bacterium | reverse complement strand
CGTGCAATCCCTCATAGTAGTAGGCCTGCGGAATACCTTCCCAACTGTCAATGCGCTGTTCAAATTCCGCGGCCACCTTGGTTCCGGGGTGCAGGGTAAGATGGCGGCCCAGATGCCGGTTGCGGGGGGCAAGGCCATTTTTCCGCAGCAACACGGGCGAATACATGGTGCCGCACGCGATCACCACGAGCGGCGCGCGCAGGGTGATTTTATGGCCCGTGACCGCGGCGCGCGCCACCACGCCCCGGGCCGCGTTCCCGGTTCCTGTGAGAATCCGTGTCACCCCGGCATTGACATACACCCGGGCGCCCGCCTTCAGGGCCTTGGGAAGATAACTCACGTTCATGGACTGCTTCGCCCCGGAGGTGCATCCGTAGCAACAGGTGCCGCATCCTTCGCAGTGCAGCGCGTTGCGGCGCAGCGGCGCGCCCTGCCGTCCTTCCCGCGCGAGGAATTCGTGTATCAACAGATTCGGGCGGCCCATGACGGAGAACTCCGCGGGCTGGACGTGAATTTCCTGTTCCACCCGGCTGAATAGGCGGTCCATGCGTTCCGGTTCGAGACCGGTCAGGCCGAATTCCAAACGCCAGCGGTCCAGCACCGGTTCCGGTGTGCGGAAACAGGTTCCGGAATTGATGGTGCTGCTGCCGCCGAAGCATTTGCCCATCGGAACGGCGACCATGGGTTTCCCCAACGTGGCGGTAATGCCCGCGTCACGGTACATCCGCGCCAAGGATTCGCTGGGAAGGGCCCGGTACTCCGGATGGTAACCGCCTTCTTCCAAGACAACAACCTTGAGTCCGCCTTCGGCCAGTTCCTTGGCGAGCACGGCGCCGCCCGCCCCGGACCCCACCACCGCCACATCGCAGTATTCCAGGACATCCGCCGGAAGCTGTGACGCATCAATCATTCCCGGCAATAAAGCACTTAGTTGGTTTGGTTCTTTGGGCATGAGGGTACTTCCGCCTTTCCAACAGGTCTTTCCTGACGGTGCCGCATGAAATTTGAATACCCGGTAAACTCCAAGAGGGCGGGTTCCGCGCAGAGCGCGGTGAGCGTGGAGGCCTTGATTAAGAGGAAAAGGCCGCGTTGCAGGTCAACCGGGCTGTATTCCCAGCCTTCCAGATACCGCACCCGTTCCTCGAGCGGCATGCGGGTGAATCTCTGCCACGTGTGGGTCATCAGCGGGGCGGCATATTCCAGGAGGAAAAACGTGACTTTCACGGCCAGAAACATGAGAAACGGATATTGGCGCAAGGCATTTCCGATACGTTCGATAACGGACTCCGGGCGGACCCTGTCGAGAATCTCCGCATCCCCGGCCACCAGCGCCTCCATGAAGGCGCGAAGAATGCGGTTGCCTTTGGGCATCAGCCACTCCACAATATGCGCTTGTATTTTATTCACGGCACACATCTCTTTCACCTCGGATTCCTGGCACAACGCCCGGACAGTATACCCGCAATCCACCACCGCGCATCAACTCAGGAAGAATGACTTGGGGATCGGGCTTTCCAAGGTAATGCGTTCTTCCGTGACCGGATGCGTGAACACCAGGCGGTGGGCATGCAGCGCCAGACGCCGGATCGGGTTGAATTTTGCATCGTATTTTTCATCGCCCGCCACCGGACACCCCAGTTCGCTCAGATGCACGCGAATCTGATTCTTCCGCCCGGTCTCCAGCCGGTTTTCCAACAGCGTGTACCGGTCAAACACCTTCTTCACGCGGTACCGCGTGACCGCCAGTTGGGCGCCCGGCCCCTTGGGCACCGAATGCACCTTGAGCGTCTTGTCTTCGCGCAGCCACGTCCGGATCGTGCCTTCCTCTTCCGGGGGCCGCCCTTCCACGAGCGCCGCATACAGTTTAATGGTTTGGTTCCACTGCTGCTGAAGCTTTTTCTTGGTTTCGAGTGTTTTCGCCAGCAGGATCACGCCCGATACATCGCGGTCCAGGCGGTGCACGATATAGACCCGGCCGTGTTCCTGGGTTTTTTCCTGTACGTAGGCATACAGCTTGCGGTAAAGCGTGTTTTGATTGGCGCTTTCCGTGGCAATCGAGAGGAGGCCCGAGGGCTTCTCCACCGCGATCAAGAACCGGTCCTCGAACAAAATGGGAAACGGCGCGGCAACGCGGTCTTCCAAACCGAGATGTTTGATGTCCACGTGCTGGCCCGGCTTCAACATCATTTCGCCGCTGAGGGCGGGCACGCCGTTCACGCGGACCGCGCCATACTTCAGCATCTTCTTCAGCCGCGTTTTCGTGGCGGAATCCAGTTTTTC
>CAYXPO010000853.1:0-2285 GCA_964466925.1 uncultured Nitrospirales bacterium | reverse complement strand
GCCCAAGAACGCCGGCCGGCTTTTGCTGATTGGACTCTACGTTGGCGTGCTTGCCTTCTTGCTGCATTCCGGGATTGATATTCACTTCCAACACCCCTCCTTGATGATGATCGCCTTTTTGTTTTGCGGCATTTTCTATGCCCTGGCGGCTTCCCTTGACGAACGCCCCACGGAAGGTCCTCCATGGAAGCGGCAAATACTGGTGCTGCCCATGCTCCTGTTGGCCGCACTGGCCGTCGGCATGAGCATGCGGGTGTGGCAGCGGGATGTGGCGTTGGACCGCATGGGGCTGCTGCTTCTGGAATCCAACAGCAAGAATGAAATGGACCAGCGTTTCGGCCTGGCGCAATTCATGTTAACGGATTTATTGAAGAACAACAGCAAAAACCCGGAACAGAAACCCCAGCTTCCGTTCCATTCGCTGATGACCCTTATCCCGGATGCCCAGGAACTCATGGATTTCGGCGTGGTTTACGCGCCGTTGCCGGACACCCCGAAAGGGATGAAACGGCTTCAACCGGGCGAAATCATCCCGGAGAATGCCGTCTTGCTCATCAAAGATCCCCTGCTGGCCTTTCAAAAGGCTTGGGAACATGGACTGGAATGGCTCGCCGAACTGGAACGCATAGACCGCCGTTTCCCGTATTCCCCGGATTTGGCCCTGCATATTGCCCAATGGTACGACCTCTTGGTGAGCGCCGAAACTCCCTCCACTGTGGACGACAAGAAACTGGAGTATGCCGGTAAATTGGTGACGTGGTCGCAAGAGGCCCTGTGGCGCAGTCCTCTGCATCCCGACATGCACCTGAATCTCGCCCAGGCGTTTTGGACCCTGGGCAATCTGAACAATGGCATCGAGCGGTTCAAATGGCTGGAAAAGGCGCTGGATGAATTCAAGCAGGCCAGTTTGATTAACCGTGCCACCGCCTTCCATCTGCGGCGCTATTTGGATGCCCTGAATGCTGTGGGCGAAGCCTGCCGAAAATCGGGAGATTCCGCCCAAGCCGAGGCCTATGCCCAGCAAGCGGCCGGTGTTGAACAGGAAATCAATGCCATACGCGCCGCCAATCAAAAACTCAAAAAGAAAAAAGCGGCTTAACGCGTAAAAGCCAGAAATGCAGGGTGCGGATATGCACGAGCCTATTGACCAACTGCGGCGGCAATTGCGGCATGAAGGATGCCCGGCGTTTGTCAGCCTTTCACCCCCGGCAAATGAATATCTCACCGGATTTCATGGCACGGCCTCCGCAGTGATTGTTACGCAGGACCGCGCTCTCTTCTTCTGTGATTTCCGTTATACGGAACAAGCCCGCGAACAGGTTCGGGGATGTGTCGTCGAGGAAGTGCAGGGAACCCTCGAAACACGGGTGGGTGAACGGCTCGAATCCATGAACGTCGCAAGGGTTGGGTTCGACCCCGGTGTCGTGACGGTAAGTCAATTGGAGTTTCTCAAGGAATCCTTTTCCGGGGCATGGATCCCATTGCCAGAACTGGTTACAGAACTACGTTCTCGAAAGACGCCGGGTGAAATTGATAAAATCAGGAAATCCACGCAAATTGCGGAAGCCGCGCTCGAAAAAACGCTGAAAGCATTGCGCGCAGGGCTTACGGAGCGGGAATTTGCCGCACAGCTCGAATTTGAATTTATGCGGATGGGGGCGCAAAAAGCCGCTTTTGACACTATTGCGTTGTTTGGCGCACGAAGTTCCTTGCCGCATGGATTGCCCACGGACAATAACCTGTGCCCGGGCGATATTGTGTTGATTGATTGTGGGTGCATCGTGGAAGGCTATTGCTCCGACTTGACTCGGACGTACGTATTCGGTAGGATTCCCGGTGCTTGGTTCGAAGAGATATACCAGGTTACCTTGGCGGCCCAAGAGGCGGCACGCCGGGCACTATGTGCCGGGGCGGTGTGCCGGGAGGTGGACGCGGTGGCCCGGGATATCATTCGCGGCGCGGGTTATGGCAGTTTTTTCGGTCACGGCTTGGGCCATGGTGTCGGGTTGGAGATACACGAGCCCCCCCGGCTGAACATGCAGACCGAAAAGGCCCTCGCACCGGGAATGGTGGTCACCTTGGAACCGGGCATATATCTTCCGGGCCGGGGGGGAGTCCGGATAGAAGATTTAGTGGTGGTCCATAAGGATGGGTGTGAAACGCTGACGCGTTTGTCAAAGGAATTACAGGTTTTATGAGCGTGATATCAACAGCGGATTTCCGCAACGGCATGGTGGTGGATATGGATGGCGCGCTGATGGAAATAGTTGAATTTCAGCACGTTA
>CAYXPO010000852.1:0-2285 GCA_964466925.1 uncultured Nitrospirales bacterium | reverse complement strand
GTCCATCAGCACGTATTCCTTAGCGCCAGCGCGCTCCTCCTCCCGCAGGTATTTGCCCTCGTCGCCGTTGGCGAACCAATGGTCGTCCGTGAGGGCCTTGGGATCCGTCGAATTGCGATCATAACTGGAGAATTGCCTGCAGGTGTAGGCCGGGGCGGGCATGTGGGTAAGCCCCTCCAAATCCGTCAACTCCTTGAGGAGGGATTTGAACGTGACCTCCGCCGCACCCACCGCCGGCGCAACAAGCACCGCGGCCACCGCCGCCGCGGCTACTGCGTAGACCAACCATCTTGAATTTCGCATGGCGCAAGCTCCCATTGTTTCTGATTTGACCATTGACAAGCATGGTACCCCTTCTCACCGGCGGGATCAATGGGGTAGCCGGCGTTGCATCGCGAAGGGCGGTGGGCTATGATGAGGCGCGGAGTTGTGAGCCTACCCGGAGAAGTGAGCGCTGGCATGAATATTCAAGAACTGTTTGAACTGGTAGCCAAGGAAAAGGCGTCGGATTTGTTGATTAGTGCGGGGGCGCCGCCCATCTTGCGCATCAACGGCCAGTTGTTCCGCACGCGGACGGAATCGCTGACGCCGGAACAAACCCAGCAGCTTGTCTATGACTTTCTGACGGAAGACCAGCGGAAATACTTCGAGGAACATAAGGAGTTGGACTTTTCGCTGGCCCAGGGCCGCCGTCACCGTTTCCGGGTGAATGTCTATCTTCAAAAACAGGCCGTCACCGCCGCATTGCGCCCCATTCCCGAGAAAATACCGACGTTGGAAGAATTGGGCCTTCCTTCGAGCATAAAAGAGCTGGCCAAAGCCCGCCAGGGGTTGATCCTCGTCACCGGCCCCACCGGCAGCGGAAAAACCACCACGCAGGCCGCATTCATTGATCTCATCAACAACGAGCGCGCCTGCCACATCATCACCGTGGAAGACCCCATTGAATACGTGCATTCGCACAAGCGCAGCATCGTGGATCAGCGCGAAGTGGGGGAAGACACCACCAGTTTCGCGCGCGCGCTCAAGTATGTGTTGCGTCAGGACCCCGACGTTATTCTTATCGGCGAAATGCGCGACCTCGAAACCATCAGCGCGGCCCTCACCGCCGCGGAAACCGGCCACCTCGTGCTGGCCACGCTCCACACCAACGACGCCATCCAAACCGTGGACCGCATCATTGACGTGTTTCCCGCGGAACAGCAGCAGCAAATCCGGTTTCAGTTGTCCATGGTGCTGTTGGCCATACTGTCGCAGCGGTTGCTTCCGCGCCACGACAAGGCCGGGCGCATCCTTGCCTGTGAAGTCCTGCGAAACAACACCGCCATCGCCAATCTCATCCGCGACGGCAAAACCCATCAGGTCTACAGCGTGGTTGAAACCGGAACCAGAGAGGGCATGACCACCATGGACCGGGCCGTGAAAAAACTCTACAACGCCGGAAAGATTTCCTACGAAGACGCCATCTCCACCATGCGCAATCCCAAAGAGATTAAAGATTCGGAATAAACACCCGGGAACATGCGCATGTTTCTTGGAACATGAAATACGGCAGGAGCAACCACAGACCCATGGGGCAATCAAAGCAAAAAGAGGGGCCTCCGTCTCAAAGGCTATTTCCGGAAAAGATCATCGAGCGTTTTGGGTTTGGGTGTCGAAGCGCCGAAAAGGCCATCAAGGGCCTTGCGGGCTTTATCCCGTTTGGCGTCCGGGGTGTCCGACTTGGGCGAGGTGTCGGCAAACTCAAACTCATCGCAAAAATTGGCCCCCCGGCGGTCGCCCACCCATTCCGTATTGGGAATCGCGCACTCATTGTGCAGGGCCGGGTCATAAAAACGGCAGTTCAGGCAGCAATGCAGATACGCGGAGCAGTGGGCGCAAAACTCCTTCACGCCCGGCTGGCGCTTCTCGCTCACCCATTCGGTTCCGCATTTATGACATCGTTTCATGCCCTACAGAGTACGGCCTTTCGGAAAATCTGTCAACCCCCCCCCATGCCTTGAGGGTTGCCGTACGTTATTCCACGTTCAACGCGAAGGAGCAGGTGGTCTCACGGGGGGGCTGGCCGGTCTCCTTGGGCTCGATGCTGATGCGCACTTCCACGGTGCTCTTGCCCCGGTGGTTTTCTTCGGGCATGCCGCGCAGCAGGCCGGTTTCGGCATCGAAGGACAGCCATTTCGGCCCGCGCACCAGGGAGTACCGGAAAACATCCTTGTCCCAGGCGAGGGATCCGTCCGGTCTGGCCTGAAGGCTGCCCAGCGAAGTGATGCTGCGAATCAAGCAGG
>CAYXPO010000851.1:0-2286 GCA_964466925.1 uncultured Nitrospirales bacterium | reverse complement strand
TGGTCCCCGGCGCCACATCCCGCGTCTCTCCATTGATTGTCACTGTCATGCCTTCAACCCATCGTTCGGCGTCCCTATCCGGCGAATCACGCCCAAAGGAACGTCCTGTTAATGTCAACCGTTTCAACCTATGATATGCCACATCCAACGGTATTAACAACGGCCACGGCAAAACAATTCGATGGAATACATATGCGGCATATCGCCAAAATCATCCCCGCTCTGACACAATTCCTGTTCCACAAATAAAATCAACGTTCCGGAAACAATCGGAAATATCCTTTTATGCACTTCAGATTACGTACGCAAATCTGAATATGGTTCTTCTCCCGGAATCCGGAGTTTTCATAAAGTGGTGGGGCCCTTCCACAAAAACTCCACGAACTGTATCATAGGTTGAATTGGTCAAATCATGAAGCATTTCTATCACAGCGCAATCCAAATTTCGCTGTAATAATTCGCCTGTTTTGACGTCCTTCTTGTTTTTGGGCAAGGGGACTCCACCCTTCTCATGGATTTCACACAAGGTTACATAGGATTCTTGAAGAAGATGAAGGGATGCCGCTTCCAGAAGATTCAAACAATTGCCGACATCAATAATAGCACCAATAACAAATGGTTCTTTGATGGGATTTTTGCCCCGCCGCGGGTTTTCCTTAAGTTCTTGAACAAACTGATATGCCCGTTCTGGATTGTTCTCCCAAAAGTAAATGCCGTGCCCCAGCCAGTCATAATCATTCTCGCTCTTGCGCAGATGCCTCCCTTTCCCTTCAAGAATCCACTCCCCTGTCTCTTTGTCGCACCCATGGAAGCCGAGCGTGAGGGCGACAGGACTTGTATACATGGCCTACCGATAAGCTTTGGCCAATTTGCCGGATTTTGTGCAGATTCCCACTTTCACAAGAAAATTCAGCGCGGTCGTTCTCGATGCACAGACTTCTTTGGTCTTCTGTCGTATGGATTCAACCTGCTTTTTCAATTCCTTTTCGGACATGTTTACTCTCCGCGCGTGGACGTTTACCTGCGCAAACCACTTCTTGGGCAAACAACAATCCAGAGTTCACTGTTTTCATTGTACCATTTTACTGTATTGGAAAACAATTAGAAACTATCTCCTTCTTGGACGCGCACGTTCCCTTTAGCCCGCCAAATATAAAAGGCTCCAAGGATTCCCGCAATCAAACTGAGAATGGACACCGCCGCGCCCGTATAAAACGAATGCGGACGGTAGGCGAAGCGCACCTGATGCGTTCCCGCCGGCACCACAATCGCCTTGAACAAATCATTGGCGGCGAAAATCGGCGTCTCAGCGCCGTCCACGTACGCGCGCCAGCCCGGATACACCGCATCGGTGTGCAGCAAGATGCGGGGGCTGTCCAGCGGCCCCACCTCGATGTCCATCGTGTTGGCACGAAGCTTCACAATGCGGATGAGCCCGTCCTCATCGTTCTGGTCCGTGATTAAAAACGCATTCTTGATTTCAAACGCTCCGGCGCCCTTGGACGCCTCCACCGTGATATCCGCCTTGACCTCCGGAAAGTCCGGCAGGGGAACATACACCCTGCGCTCCTGGCCTTGGGCCGCCGCCACGCGCATGTCCGGGCACCATTGCCTCCGTCCGGTCGCGGGTTCCGTGATCTCGGTCGAGATTTTCGCCCCGCACGTGCCACTGTATTCATAGCACAACACCGTGTGGGCCGCCCCCGCCGGGCCGGGATTCCGCCCTTCCACCGTTTTCGGAAGCTGAAACGCCAGCGAAAAACTTCCCTTGGTTCCCGCGTTCACCGGGCGGAACCGCGTCTCCACCCCCGCAATGGCCGTCTGCACCGTCTTGTCCGAAAACGGCGTGCTCAGCGCCTGCACTTCCGGGATATCCGCCAGCGGCAGGCCCGCCGGCTCCTTGATGAACACGGTCGTGGTGGGCGGATACTGCGCGCTCTTTCCCGGTTGTTCGCCCCGCGCCCACGTCTTCGCCAGCCAGAAACACCGCTTCAGAAAAAGGTTTCCCCGCTGATTTTCCCGCGTCGTTTCCCAATCCTTCACCAGCCGGTGATATTCCTTCGCCGGCTGTCCCCCGCTCAAAAAATCACGCATCGTCTGCAAAAACATCGGGTCCATGCCGTTCATGCTGCGCCGCATCGAATACAAGTACCGGTTCGCGATGGGATCCGCCTCCTTCGTATTGTCCTGCGGAATGGCTTGGCCGCCGGAGACCGGGCGCGTATCCCGCACCCGTTTCGCATCTTTTCAAGGTGATACCAGTCTCGTAGCGTACTGCACAGATCT
>CAYXPO010000850.1:0-2295 GCA_964466925.1 uncultured Nitrospirales bacterium | reverse complement strand
CGAGGCCCCAATCTGCCCGGCTCCGGAGCCTTGAGACGTGGCGATATTCTGCCGCAGCAGGCATTCGGACATGTTCAACGTGGTGTTGTAATTGTACAGGCCCGCGCCAAAAGCCATGGAAGAGACGTTTTGCGCCGAACCGGTCCAGAATGCCGTGGTTTGCACCGAGTTTGACTTTACTTCACACCGGGTCATATACACCAGCGAATCGAGGTTGGCGATGGCGCCGCCCAATGCATTGCTGTTGGGGTTGCCCACATTCAAGACAGAATTGTTGGAGAAGACACAATCCACAATGGTAATGGGGGAGGTGGCCTTGCGATTTGAAATGGCCCCTCCGAGGGTTTCCGCGGTATTATGGGTGAACGTGCAATTGACAATTTCCAGGGTCACGAGCGAATTGTACATGCCGCCGCCTTCCCGCTCACTGCCGGTCAGGCCGCCGGCCCGCGCCTGACCACCGGTCACTATGAATCCGTCCAGCCGGGTGTTGTTGGCCCCCACGATTACGTGATAGGCCGGTTCCCCGGCCAATGCGGCACTCCCATCAATAATGGTGGGGTGGGCCGTCCAATTCCGTTGGGTCAGATTGGCCTCGGTGCCCGTGAATCCGCCGTACAGCCGGACCACTTCCTTGAGGATCAAGGAACCGGTCTCGTTGTCCCGGGCCTCGTCGTAGGTGCCCGCCGCCACCCAAACGTTGCCGCCGCCTTGCGTGAAGGCGGAATCCACCCCGGCCTGCAGGGTACTGAAGGCGGTGCCCCATGTTTGACCGTCTTGTTGTTCGGGGGACGCCGGCGTGCTCTTGTTCACATACACCCGCACCCCCGCCACTATGGAAATCAGGCCGGGTTGCGTGATGTCATCCGATCCCACCCCGCTGTTCACGGTCAAGGACACCGAATACGTGCCATCGTAGGCATATTCATGGCTTGGATTCTTTTCGGTGCTGGTCTCGCCGTCGCCGAAATCCCACCACCAGGACGTTATGGCCCCGGCGCCCGCGTTTGTGGGATGACATCCATCCACCGAAGTGTCTGTGAAATGGATGATGGTTCCCGGCAGCCCCGAGGTGCCGCTTACCTCAAAGTTGGCCGTGGGCAAAACCACCGCATTGCAGCCGATGCGCACATTTCCCGCATATACGGCAAAATTCTCGATGAAATTGCCCGACGTATCCCTGGCCGTGTAATTTCCAGCGTAAACTGTAAGGGTCTCGCCGTATTGGACTTTGGGGGAAACCACAAAAACGATGGACACCAAAACGCCTTGGGCAATGGAGAGATTCGAACTGCGAGGGTCCGTGACCGTGAACGTATACTGGCCATTGGAGACTTTGGTGACCGTCAGGTCTTTATCCGCCACGCCTAAAATAGACCCCCCCACATAGCTGGTATAAGTCATTTTGGACGAAGGGAAGAACAGATCAAACGTCATGGTGGAGGGGCATGCCCCGACATTGTGCAGGGTGATGTTTTGGAAGATCATTTGTCCGGGCGTGGCCTTCATGGAGTCAATAAACAGTTCTGAATACCCGCCAGAAACAGGGACACATTCCGCCAAGCCTTCCGCTTCGCCTTCCCCTTCGACGGTGCCCTCGCCTTCATCCGGACCTTCGACGGAACCTTCAATAGTGCCTTCAATGATACCTTCGACAGAACCCTCGGCAGAGCCTTCGATGGCGCCTTCGACAGAGCCTTCAACAGAACCTTCGCCGCCACAGGAAACAGGGCTGAATCCATCTTCGGACGTGGTGGAGGTTACATAGCCGCAACTGTTAAAGAATTGCACGACACGCAGTATTTCGGACAGATTTATGGTCCAATCCGCGCCCCCCAAATAGTCGCTGTCGTGGGGGGTGCAACTGTGCACGCCCGTTCCAGGCGCAAAACCGTCTTCCGTACCCGCCTGGCAATGATAGCCGAAGCTATTGTAGAACTGCACCACACGAAGCAATTCCCCGAGCGAGATGAGACCATTCTGGTCCGTGTCCGCGTCGTGATATTTGGCGGAAGCCGGAAAAGCGGCAAGAAGAACAATGGCCACTGTGCAGAGGACAACGCGACGTAATGTGTCTTGATTCATACAAGAAAACCTTACCCCTGTCTAAACTGTTTGTTTATGCCACACGATACCTGGCTGCCAATAAACAATCCTTACCGTATAGTGCATTTATTATACATGAAAACCCTGCAAAACACGAAAAAGCACTCCCTGTTTCACGGGCTACTCGCAAACGCCCCACCTATATACCAGAAACGCAATGTACAAACCAAATGGACGATTGGATTGTTT
>CAYXPO010000849.1:0-2299 GCA_964466925.1 uncultured Nitrospirales bacterium | reverse complement strand
GTAGCCTGTACAGCCAGATGGTGGGCCGGGGTACCCGAATACATCCCGGGAAAGATCATCTTCTTCTTTTAGATTTTTTATGGCACACCGAACGCCATGAGCTTTGCCATCCTGCCCATCTGATTTGCGAAAACGAAGAAGTTGCGCAGCAAATGACAGCGAACATTGAAGCGGCGGGATGTCCTGTGGATATAGAGGCGGCCGAAAAACAGGCCATGGAAGATGTGGTTGCCGCACGCGAAGAAGCGCTGGCCAGAAAGCTGCAGGAAATGAAAAGCCGTAAGCGTAAACTGGTGGATCCGCTTCAGTTCGAAATGAGCATCCAGGCAGAGGATCTGTCGGGATATGTCCCTGCCTTCGGTTGGGAAATGGGACCGCCTTCCGATAAGCAAAAGCAAACGCTTGAAAAACTTGGCATTATGCCTGACGAGATCGATTGCGCGGGAAAGGCCGCAAAGCTGCTTGACCGGTTGGATAAACGACGGTTCGAAGGGCTTACCACGCCGAAGCAGATCCGATTTTTGGAAGGGCGCGGGTTCCAGCATGTAGGGACATGGCAGTTCGAGCACGCTAAAAAGTTGATTGACCGCATAGCCGCAAACGGCTGGCGGGTACCGCATGATATTATCCCAAATGAATATAAAGGGGCGTAGGATATGGACCAACAGAATCAACACGATTTGCTTAAAATATTAGATTACATCGACCCTGGGATGCTGGATTATCAGGAATGGCTGAATGTCGGCATGGCGCTGAAAGAAGCCGGATATAAAGCATCAGACTGGGACGCATGGAGCGCACGGGACGGCCGCCGGTATCATCCCCACGAATGCGAGAAAAAATGGGATAGTTTCCGGGGCGTTTCCAACCCCGTCACCGCGGGGACAGTCGTTCAAATGGCACGCGATCAGGGGTGGGTGCCCGAGCGGCTGGATGGCGGCGGCCACGAGCTTGACTGGAATGACATCATAGGCCCAAAAGATGAGTTGGTGGTTGTCGATAAGAATTGGGTTGAAGGCCGGGAAATAATGGAACCGGAAAAATGGGATCCCGTTGAACAACTGGTGAAATACCTGGAGATCCTTTTTGAGGCTTCCGAGAATGTCGGGTATGTGACCGAGAGCTGGGAGAAAGACGGAAAGCATCTACCGTCTAAGGGGAATTGGGACCGGACGGCTGGAGAACTCATACAGCAGCTCAACAGATGTAACGGCGATATAGGGGCCGTACTGGGCGATTACAAGCCGGAAGTGGGGGCATGGATACGATTTAACCCTCTAGATGGAAAAGGCGTTAAAAACGAAAACGTGACCGATTTCAGGTATGCGCTTGTTGAATCGGACGATATGGATCTTGATCACCAAAATGCAATTATCCGGGAACTGGAGCTCCCCGTTGCTTGCCTGGTGCACAGCGGTAAAAAAAGCATACACGCCATTGTAAAGGTTGATGCCGCGAATTATGAAGAATACCGGAAGCGCGTTGATTATTTATACAATGTATGCCAAAAGAACGGGCTTAAAATTGATCCGCAAAACCGAAATCCTTCGCGGCTTTCCCGGATGCCCGGCGTTATGCGTGCCGGCCATAAACAATTTTTGATCGATACCAATATAGGAAAAGGATCATGGAGAGAATGGCAGGAATGGATCGAGGGGATAAACGATGATCTCCCGGAACCCGAGGGCCTCGCAGAGGCATGGGATAACCTGCCCGATTTGTCGCCCCCATTGATTGAGAATGTATTGCGTCAGGGGCATAAAATGCTTCTGGCGGGACCTTCTAAAGCGGGGAAATCCTTTGCGCTTATTGAGTTGTGCTGCGCGATCGCCGAAGGGCGGAAATGGTTTGACTGGACATGCGCCCAGGGGAAAGTAATGTATGTTAATTTGGAGCTGGACCGTGCAAGCTGCCTTCATAGGTTTAAGGATGTATATTGTTCTCTCGGCTGGGCGCCCCAGGGGCTTGGAAACATCGACATATGGAACCTGAGGGGAAAGTCCGTACCCATGGACAAACTGGCGCCTAAGTTGATCAGGCGGGCCCAGAAGAAAGAATATATCGCCATTATCATTGATCCGATTTACAAGGTGATCACCGGCGACGAAAACAGTGCGGACCAGATGGCGCATTTCTGCAATCAGTTTGACAGGGTGTGTTCCGAGCTGGGTGCGGCCGTTATTTACTGCCATCATCACAGCAAGGGGGTACAAGGGGCAAAGCGCAGTATGGACCGGGCTTCCGGATCGGGCGTGTTCGCCAGGGATCCCGACGTACTTCTTGACCTGATCGAGTTGGA
>CAYXPO010000848.1:0-2299 GCA_964466925.1 uncultured Nitrospirales bacterium | reverse complement strand
GTCATGTTCGGCTTTTATCTCTCGCCCTGGGATCGGCATGAACCCGCGTATGCAAGTTCGCCCGCGTATGATCAGCATTTCAAGAACATGCTGCGGGAGCTTTTGACCAATTATGGCCCCGTGGGGGAGGTGTGGTTCGACGGAGCCGGCTCGGAGGGGCATCAATACGACTGGGAAGGCTACTACCGGTTGATTCGCGAACGGCAGCCCAACGCGCTCATTGCCATTTGTGGTCCGGATATCCGATGGGTCGGCAATGAGGACGGCCTCGCCCCCGAAACGCTGTGGAATGTTCAGGAACGCGGCGGGAAACAGGTCTGGTGGCCGGCGGAATGCGACGTGCCCATCCGCGCGGGTCAATGGTTCTTCCATACCAACAGCGAGAAAAAAGTGCGTTCTCTCCACGAACTGCTGGACATTTTCTACCGCTCCATCGGTCATGGGGCAACGCTTCTGCTCAATGTCTCGCCGGACCGGCGGGGTCTGTTGCCCGAGGCCGATGCCGCGCGGCTCAAGGAATGGAATTCGGTCATCAGCGAAACCTTCCAGGACAATTTGGCGCAGCAGGCTAAACTGAGCGCGAGCAATGTCCGGGGAAACGATCCGGCCTACGGTCCGGAACAGGTGCAAAAGGGTTCTCCGTCCAATTACTGGGCCACCGATGACGACGTAACGCAAGCGTGGCTTGAAGCGGATTTCGGCGCGCCGAAAACCTTTGATCGCGTGGCGGTCCGGGAGCACATCGCCCTTGGGCAGCGCGTGGAGAAGCACCTTATCGAGGCATGGGACGGGCAACAGTGGAAAACCCTTGCGGAAGGAACAACCGTGGGGCATCTCCGCATTCACCGGCTGCCCGAAACCACCGCGGCAAAGATTCGTCTGAACATTACCCAATCCAAGGCCTGTCCGGTGATTCAGGCCATGGGGGTCTATAAAGCCTCGCCGCGGGAACACTAATCCGTGCGGCGGGAAAACAGGGTTGAAGCAGCGGCACAACGGCATACGGGAGTAATCAGCAATGAAGTGGTGGCCTTTCATATTGACTATTTTGTTTGCGGGCATGGCCCTCGCGGAACCCTCCGCCGAATGGCAGGAACGCAGCCGGATTGCCAAGAATCTGGACATCGGCGAGTCCGCCCCGGATTGGCTCGTCAACTCCGAAACATATGCGTTCGGCACGAACGAGTGGAATGCGTTGGCCGAGTCGAAGGTGGCCTTCGTCACACACTGTCCCGTCAACCGGGAGTATTTCGCGCGCTGCCACGCGCTGGGCATCCGTTGTTTTCCGTATGTCACGTTTTATCAGGGGTTCGCCAGCATGACCTACGAAGGGGTGAATTTGAAGGATCATCCCGAATTCATCGAAGTGAATGAAAACGGCGATTTAACCCGCACCGGCTTCTGGACCTCGGAAGACGCGAAGAACATGTACACCACCTGCCCGAACGTGCAGGCGTATCAGGACGCGATGGTGGAGTGGGTGCGCAAGATTCTCGAAATGGGCGCGGATGGTGTCTTCGTGGACAACCTCAGCAGCCGTGCGCCGTGTTTTGGCCCGAAATTTGGCAAGCATGAACACGTGTATGAAGACCAGAACCATGCGTTTGCCATGTTGCTCAAGCGTGTTCGCGAAGTGATTAAGGAAGTGCGGCCTGAAGGCGCCGTGTTGGGCAACTCGGCGAATCCCCCCACGCTTCCGGCGGAATTTTGGAAATATTTGGACGCAGAAATGCTCGAATCCTACATTTGCACGTGGGTGAGCACGGACCGTTGGTTTGATTGGACCACCCATTGGAATCAGGCGGGGAAAGACCTGCAGCCGTACGTGAAAGCCGGCAAACAGATTCAAGCCTTGAGTTATCTCGGCCATACCCCGTACGGAATCCGGGAAGACGCCTTTTTCTGTTATGCCAGCGCGCGGCTCGCCGGGTTTGTCTGGTCGGGCGGCTCGTTGTCCAATCCCGAGATGGCGGACCTGTACCGGATGCGCCTCGGCACCCCCCTCTCGGATGAACTCGAAGAAAATACGGTTCATTACCGTGTTTTCGAACGCGGCATGGTGGTGGTGAATCCAGACAAGGAGAAACCCGCTTCGCTCACCCTTGCCCCGCCCGTACCCGTCAAACGGCTGTTGGATATCTTTGGCGGCGGACTTCAGGCATGGCAACCTTCCGGCAAGATCGGCCCCGCCGCCGATATCCGGGTAAAGCATGGCGGCGGCAAGGCGCTGGTGTGCGAAAACCCCTCCGCCGAAGTGGAGAATGGCGCGCATCAAACCCTTGTGTTGAACCAAGACTCC
>CAYXPO010000847.1:0-2304 GCA_964466925.1 uncultured Nitrospirales bacterium | reverse complement strand
GGCGGATTTGGTGATTGTGACGGCGGGGCTGGCGCGGAAGCCGGGGATGTCACGGCTCGATTTGTTGGAGAAGAATGGCGCGATCATTTCGGGGATTTGCGAGAACATAAAGCGGTATGCGCCGGATGCGGTGGTGATTGTGGTGACAAACCCCCTGGATGTGATGGTGTACCTGGCGCAGAAGAAGCTGGGATTTCCGGCACAACGGGTGATTGGGATGGCGGGATGCCTGGACAGCGCGCGGATGCGGGCGTTTGTGGCGATGGAACTGGGGGTGAGCATGAAAAATGTGGACACGATGGTGCTGGGGTCGCATGGCGACGACATGGTGCCTCTCCCCCACTACACGACGGTAACGGGGATTCCAATCACAAAATTGCTGCCGCAGGACCGGATTGACGCGATTGTGGAGCGGACCCGCAAGGGGGGCGGGGAGATAGTGGCGCTGTTGAAAACGGGAAGCGCGTTTTATGCACCGGCGGCGAGCGCGGTGCGGATGGCGCAGGCGGTCTTGCGGGATGAGAAACAGCTTCTCCCGTGCGCGGCCTATCTGACGGGGCAGTATGGTTTGGACGATATTTACATGGGGGTTCCATGCATTTTAGGGCGGGACGGGGTGGAGCGTGTCCTGGAACTGGATATTAGCGAAGCGGATCGCGCATCGTTGCACAAGTCGGCGGCGGAAGTGCGGACGGGGATTGAGGGGTTGAAGGAGCGGGGCATATTGTAAGGTTTGGAGCGCGGAACGCGAACAAGGCGGAAAACCCGGCGCCTGACGTTATCACCGGCGGCGGGGTTCGTTCTTGCCGAAGGGGTGTCCGATGGGGGTGCGGGTGAGAAATCGGACAACGACGCCGAGGATGGCGAGGAGAAATCCGAGGGCAACGCAGGCCACGCCCCCCCAGTACGCGCCGACGGCCCAGCGGCCTTGTCCGACGGTGGCGTAGAGGACAACGCAGATAACGCCGATGACGGCGAGAAGAAGTCCGGTGAGGGCGAAGTCAACGGATTCAGTGGATTCCTGGTCGGCGGAACTGCCTTCCACGAAGGATTGGAGGTCTTCGTAGGAGTGGAGGAGTTCGGGCTTGCGTTCGAGCTTTTCGAGGAGGGCCATTTTGACGCGGTGGTCGAGCCAGAGGCGGCCAATGTGACGCACCACCGAGTAGATGAGAGTAACAAGGACTATGATTACGGGTAACATAAGCAGGAACGAACGCATTTTTTTGCCTTTCCGGTGGTTTGACTCGCTCCAGCGGGGGTATGGTTTCCGCAGTTTTCCGGGATGCCATTGTAGCAGGGGACGACGGGAATTGTGAAACCGGACAAATTGCCGGGAGGTCAAAAGAACAAGGTTTTAAGGCATGGGCAGTCTTTTACGCAGCATAGGGCTGGCGGTGGTCATCGCCGCGGCCATTCAGGGCTTCACGGTGGGCGTGTTGGCCCCGAAGCTCCCCCGGGAAGTGGTCCGTCCGGGGGTGCAGGATTACCGCACCCTGACGCTGCCCCCGGCCAAGCTGCTGCATATCACGAACACGGACGGAGCGGTATCGGTCATGCCGCACGAGAAGGACATCAAAGCCATCGAGGTAATGGTGGACATCCGGGCCTACACGCAGTCATATGATACAAAAGCGATTGCGGAGCAATACGTGAAGACCTTGCTCAAGGTGGATTCGAACGCGGAAACGGCCACCATATTGACCGAACCGGAAGAGCGCCCGGATGCGGTGGATTTGCGGGTGGACTACAGCGTAAAGGTTCCGGAAGGCACGAATATCCGGCTGGTGGGGACGAACGGCAATGTGTGGATTGCCAAGGGGTGCGGCGCGATCACGGTCCAAGGGAACAATACGGATATCGAGGTGCTGGGGGCGGCGAAGCCGGTGGTGGCGAAGAGCACGAACGGGCGCATCCGGGTGTACGACGCGGAAAGCACGGTCACGCTGGAAACGGTGAACGGCAGCATTTACGCGAACATGTTGAAAGGCAGATTACAGGCGTCCACGACGAATGGGAATGTGTATGCGACGTTGTTGGCGAAGGACGTGGAGGCCTGCGAGTTGACGGTGATGAACGGCGGTATTACACGGGTCATGCCGGAGGGGTGCTCCGCCCAGGTGGACGCGTGCACCGGCCGTGGCACGGTACGATCCGATTTTGTGTTTCAGGAAAGCACGGCGGCGCGGCGCCAACGTGAATTGCACGGCTCCTTGGGCGATGGGCGGTCCCGGCTCACCATGAACTCGCTGAATGGCGACATTTGGATTACAAGGAGCACGACATGACCACTTTGCTGCCGTGGAC
>CAYXPO010000846.1:0-2304 GCA_964466925.1 uncultured Nitrospirales bacterium | reverse complement strand
AATGCGATCATAGACCAAGGACACGAATTCGGAGTGGTGATTTTCACAGGCCTGTTGACTGCCGGGCTCCGCGCTCTCCCCTCCGCTTTTGGCCGGCGCCCGCAACGGAACCACCCGCCCCCAATAGTTGCCCTGTTCAAGAACGCGCACGGCGTTGATATCGCCGCTGAAACAGGCGCCCGGGCCGGTATCGCCCATGTCCAGCAGTTTCACGTCATTCAGCGTGACGGCGGTGGAACCGGTATTTTTGAACACACCGCTCATTCGTATGGCGTTTTCAGTCGCCGGCTCAAACGCCAGGGAAAGAAGGAGGGAGGCGCCCAAAGAGTATTCGAACGTTGGCATTGAACCCGGTGTATTCTGGGGTGCGCCCGTGGGCGCGAGAGGCTTCTGATCCACCACCAACCCGGGGCGCAATCCGTCCAGGCGAAAGGCCTCCCAACCGGGAATGCGAAGAGTGAGCAGCCCTTGATCATCCACCGAATATTCAATGGGCGGGTTCATGGCGGACTCATTCACAGGCAGTGCCAGGATCAGGCAGCCGGCGATCAATAACGCAGTGGTCATGGTTCCGTCTCCAGGTTGATATTCTCGAAATGCATTATACGCAACACGTAAACAAATTACGCCCCGCCTGCTTTATGTGCCAGCCAGAGCCGCGTGTGTGGCGTGAGTTCCACAACGCTTCCGGGCGGGAAACCCGCGTCCCGGCTCCATCGCTCCATGTCGGCCACGGAATACGTATCGCCTTCAGGCGTGCGCAAAAACATCTGCAAGGCGAAGATAAGGGTGAAAGAAGACGCGCTTCCGTCCCGTCCGCGAAGGAAATCCTTCACAATGAGCAGCCCGCCCGGCGTCAAAATGTCATGACAGGCATGGATCAGCTTTCGGTTGGTTTCCGGGCCGAACGAATGAATGATATTCGAGATGAGAATCAGATCATAAGGTCCCTTGGGCAACGCTTTTGTAAGGTCCCCGGCAACAAACGACACGCGTTCCGCGAGGCCCGCCTGTTCCACATATTCGCGCGTGATGCGCAATACCTCGGGACGATCAAAGGCGGTGACGTGAAGTTCGGGGTGCTGCTTTAGCGCCGCGATGGTATAGGCGCCCGAACCCGCTCCGATATCCAGCATGTGGGTGTGAGAAGAGAGGTCCACACGCCGCACCAGGGCCTGCGCGCTCGTCTGCGCGATGTCGTGCATCCCCCGGATAAATGTTTCCAGCGATTCCCCGTGACGTGCTTCTTTACAGACCGGCTGTCCGGTCCGCACGGCTTCTTCCAACCTTGCCCAGTCCTCCCAGGCATTGGCCCGGTGCCGCAGGATATGGGTTTGGTCCATGGGCGCGCCTGGAACCAGGCATTGCATCGCTATCGGGGCATTTTGATAACGGTCCTCCTTCTTCGTGATCAATTCCAGCGCCAGCAGCCCATCCAGGAGCATCCGCGCCCCGCGAATCGGACTTTGCAGGAATTGGGCGGTTTCTTCAACGCCGCGGGGCTCTGTCAGAAATTGGAAGACACCGGTGCGGATTCCTGTGAAAAGGATTTGTGAACGCTGATAGCCGCCCGAAAGCGTATCGAGGCGCTTGGTCAGTTCCGAGGTCTCATCGGGAAAATGGTTGGCGTTCATGGTGCGGCACTCCTGTGTTTGCGTTAGCATACAGGAAACAGGGTGTCTTTCGCTTGTTTCAACGGGTAACATTCCCGGGCAAACGGGCAGCCGGCCCGTCGAATCCCATGAAGGCCACTCCATGAACAACGACAAGACAGCGCTTAATATGCTATAAACGTACGTCCGGCGTGATTCATGCCGGGATGAAGCCATTTGCCGCCTGAACGAGTCTCATGAAACAAGGCCCTAACGGAATAAGGAGAGATGACGTGACTCCTCGTGCAGTAGTGATCAGTATGATGGGGATAATGGCGGCACTCGCGGCCTCCGCGGACGTCCCGCCGGCGGAAGTGGGAACCTTCGGACAGGAAGTTGCCACGCAATACACCGAAGCCAAGGGCTTGCCCTCCGATAATGTGTTTGCCGTGGCCTTCGGGAATGACGGAGCATTGTACGCTTCGACCGGCAAAGGGTTGGCGAAATTTCACGACGGCCAGTGGATTCCCGTCCTGTCGCCCAGCGAGGACAACAAACTGGTGCATCTGGCCTGCATCCATCAAATCAGCCATTTGGCGGAAGCCGCCCCCGATACCGCCGTCAACGACCCCCTCGTGTTGCCCTCGAAGCTCTTCCCGAACGAGGAGGTGAATGACTTGATTATGCGCGGCGCCGACTATTACATCGCCAC
>CAYXPO010000845.1:0-2312 GCA_964466925.1 uncultured Nitrospirales bacterium | reverse complement strand
GACCTTTTCTCTTTGGTATAATAATCTCCCCGCCAACCAACCCGTTGCGTGTTATCTCAGCCCCATAAAGGCCTTGCCGCTTGTTAAAACGAAACTCGTAAATCCCCGCATCACGCTCGGCGGCGTCACCCTCACCTTCCCCGTTGAAATGGAGAGTGGCAGTTATCTTGAATTCAACGCCCCCGGGGATTGCACGCTCTACGGTCCCAAAGGCGAGTCCCTCGGCGTGGTCACCCCGCAGGGCGAACCCTTGGCGCTTGAATCCGGTGAAAATGCACTTGAATTTTCGTGCGACAGCCTCCCCGGCCCGCACCCCCGGGCGTACATCACCACCATCACGCGTGGGGAGCCACTGTAGACAATCAAAAATGACTTCCGCCGGGCAGATGCCGCTTTACTTTATGAATCCGTGGTAGAGGCCCATGTAGTAGGGCAACAAATAGACGGTGCCACTGGCGAGTTCGCGGCCGCGTCCATGATAATCGAGGGCGTAGGGATCGGTGTTCCAGTGGCCGAAGAAACGTTCTTCGACGGGGAGCACTTTGCCGTTGTTGCGGTAGCCTCGTCCATGAACGGGGGCATCCTGGGGTTCCGAGGCTTGCAGGCGCGGGAGGCGTATGATATCGAGCCGGTGGCTGTTGGTGCGCGACCACGCCACGCGGTCAAGGGGGAATCCGGTGAGGGTACGCACGGAATCTTCAAGCCATCCTTCCCAGGGGTTCAGGGAATACGCGCCATAGACGTTGGTATAGGTGGCGTCAAGGCCAACGGCGGCATAGGCGAAATTGAAAAAAGGGTTCATTTCCGGCTCTTCCAGGGTCCATCGGCAATAGAAAGAGAACAGGATTTGTTCGCGCAGCACGGGATCCTTGGTGTACTTGAGCAGATTATAGAAGCACATGACGGCCATTTCGTCGTCGGATTGATTGCCGGAGCCATGTCCAAATTGGAATTTCGGCAACATGGCGTTCGCACGGTAGCCATGCTTGTCAACCAATTCGCGGACGGCATCGCCGTACTTGGGGTCGCCGGTGATATGTTCGGCCACGGTTAAATAGGAGAGCATGCTCAAGGATTTCAGGCCGCGCTCATACCACCAGTTGGGATTATGGTTAAGTTCTTCGGGGCCGTAGATTCCCCACCGGGTGGGCGTGCCGTCATGGTCCACCAAAGCGTAATTATGCGTGATGAGATGATCGGTGAGATCGCGCACCACCTGCCGGACACGCTCTTTTTCAGCTTCGGTTTCCGCCACCAAGTCATAGTAGGCGGGATAGAAGAAATAGTGTCCATCGAGTTCGTCCGAACTGGTGTCGCTCTTCCAGTACCATTTCCCATCCGCGCTCTTGGGCCAGCGGGGCTCATACACCTTCCACAGGCTGTCGCGGGTCGCCTTGAAAATCCGGTCAAGGTCCACCCGCCCCTTGTTGGGATCGGGATCGTCCACGGACCGAATGGTGCGGGCCACATAGCCCTTTGGCGGGCTGAATTCGCAGTTTTGGGTCACCACTTGCAGAAAGCGCAGTGCTTCAAAAACCTTCTGGGCGCGTTCTTTGAATTTGGCGTCCTTGGTGGCGCCGTAGGCAAAACACTCCCCCGCCCCGTACATGGCCGTCCACAGCCCGTCATTGTCGCTGTCATGGTGGATGATTTTGGTTTTGTCACCCGGTTTTTCGAGGAGTGATTCCGCGACAAAGCCATATTCCGTCCGCTTTATGCACCGTTCCATCTCGTCTTCATAGAAATCGGCTTTTTCCATGAGGGTCATGGGCTTGCGCGCAATACAGCCAATGCCGCCCGGCGTCGCGAACCAAGCGGTTCCCTGTTGGTCCACCACAATCCGGCGGACCTCGTCATCGGGGAGCCAGGCCATTCCCTGGCGGTAGGCCCATTCTTTGCCGTCGTAGCGGATGGCGCCTTCTTCGGTGCCGAACCACACGGCGCCATCGCCGCCCGCGGCCGCGCAGGTAAACTTGTTGTAGGGGAGTCCTTCGGCCCCGGTATAGAACTTCCATTTTTCATCCGTTTTGCAGCCCACGCCGGCGGCGGTGGCAAACCATAACCTTCCTTCGCTGTCATAAGCGACCCCGCGGACCGCGGCGGAACCCCAGTCACGGCCCGATTCATCTTTCACTTCCATGCGCTTGAACACGCGTCCGTCATTTTCGAGGTAAAGGCCGGTACCGGCCGCAGCGGCCATCACGCCTTCCGGGCTCATCGCCAGTTGATAGACTTCCGCGCCGTCAATCAAGACCCGGTAAGGCTTGCGAGGCATTTCCAGGAACAATCCCTTGCGTGTGGCGATGTAATAG
>CAYXPO010000844.1:0-2314 GCA_964466925.1 uncultured Nitrospirales bacterium | reverse complement strand
CCTTGTAACGCCATTGCATCAACCGCCCGGAATTGGTGATGCTGCCCTCCTTCTCGATGGAGGCCGCCGCCGGCAGCACAAACACCTCCGTCTTGATGTCTCCCGGCGCGATGCCAAGCGTGGGATCCTCCCAGAACCAGCCCGTCTCATTGGGGAAGATGTTTACGTTGACCAGCCAGTCCAGTTTGGCCAACGCCTGACGGGTCTTGTTCGCGTTCGCCCCGCTGCACGCGGGGTTCATGCCCCAGGCTAAAAGCCCATGGATTTTGTCTTCCATGATTTGGTCGAAGATGGCCAGCCACGAATAATTCACGCCATCGTCCACCTTCGGCAACCAGGCATACCCGAACTGGTTCTCCGGGGTGGCCCGGTCTCCGTACATGGTCTTCAAGAAACTCACCATGTACTTCGGGGTGTTGCCCCACCAGTTCACACTGGCGGCGCCCAGGGGTTTCGGCGTATTGACCTTGTTGTAGTCGTCAAGGGCCGCCAGCGAAGCCGCCGGGGTCTTGAGATACCCCGGAAGAATGTGGAAGAGCAGGCCATGGTCCGTGGAGCCTTGAACATTCGATTCGCCCCGCATCGCGTTGACCCCGCCGCCGGCGACGCCGATATTTCCCAAAAGCAACTGAATGATGGCCATGGCGCGGATGTTTTGCACGCCCACCGTGTGCTGGGTCCAGCCCATCGCGTACATGATGGTGCCCGCCTTGTCCGGCTGGTGGGTGCTGGCATACGCCGCGTACACCCGCTCCAGGTCCGCCACCGGCGTGCCCGTGACCTTCGATACCATCTCCGGGGTGTAGCGGGCATAATGGGCTTTCAGAAGCTGGTAGACACACCGGGGATCCGACAGGGTCATGTCCCGGCGGGGTTCCGGCGCCTCGCCCTCCGTCATCGCGTAGGTCCACTTCGTCTTGTCATACTTGCGCTTTTCAGGATCATATCCGCTGAACAGGCCGGACACCTCGTCGAAACTGTAGTTGTCACTGACGAGGAAGGAGGCATTGGTATAATTCAACACATAATCGCGCTGGATTAAGTCATTGTCCAAAATATACTTGATCATTCCGCCCAGAAACGCGATATCCGTGCCGGAGCGCAACGGCGCATAGAGGTCCGCAATGGAAGCCGTGCGTGTAAAGCGCGGATCCACGCAAACCAGCTTGGCGCCCGCCTCCTTGGCCTTGGTGACCCAGTGCATCGAAATCGGATGGTTCGAGCCGGGATTGGCGCCCATGGCCAGGATAACATCGCTGTTGCGCAAGTCAATCCAGTGATTGGTCATCGCCCCGCGGCCATAGGTGGCCGCAAGGCTCGGCACCGTCGAGGAATGGCACAGCCGCGCCTGATGTTCCACATAGACCAGGCCGATGCCCCGCACAAATTTCTGGTACAGCCAGCATTCTTCATTATCCAGGGCCGCACTGCCCAACGAAGCAATGGCCGTGGTCCGGTTGACCACCTGCCCTTTTTCATTCACTTCCGTGAACGACGCGTCCCGGGTATCCTTTATCAGGCGCGCAATCCGTTTCGCGGCGGTCCCCCAATCCACTTCCTCAAATGCGTCCGCGCCGGGTTTCCGGTGCAGCACCTTTTTCAACCGGCTTTCCCCGTTGCACATCTGGTACAGCGAGGCCCCCTTCGAACACAGGGTCCCTTCGTTTACCGGATGCTCCGCGTCACCCTCGACATTGATTGCCACCCAACGGCCGCCGCGCTGCTCGGAGGTTACCACCGCCGAACAACCGCACCCGCAATAGGGGCAGATGGTCGTGGTCTTGCGCCCTTTGGTGATATGCTCCGTCCGGCTATCGGCATAGGCCACCGCCGGACTCAGATTGATCCCCAAAAAGCCCAACACCCCCCCGCCACCCGCCAAGAATGCTCGTCTTGAAACTGTGCTCATGAGTTTATCCTTATTCGCTACTTCCAAAACTATTCCGCCATCCACAAATTGCGTCAGATTATAATACTGCCAAATACCGGGGTCAAGTTTTTCTCACTTTGGTTATTCCACGCGCGCCTCTACGGGAAAAACTGCAAATAACTAGGGCGCTTATCCCGGAAAAGTACGGAGATAACCGAATAAACGAGCACGCTTATACCTATCAGTAGGTAAGCCCATAACGGGCGGAATGTGTTTTGAAGCGGATGAATATTCCACCTATTCTTGTTCCACCGGCACTAGTCATTGCCTGCCGCATACTCCGGATCGCCCCCCGCTTGGACACTGCGGGAATGACAACTACGCACTGCCGTAGAATCTTTCCCTTGGTACCATGTATATCACGGCTTGTACATGTTACAACCC
>CAYXPO010000843.1:0-2316 GCA_964466925.1 uncultured Nitrospirales bacterium | reverse complement strand
AATGGCAGTATGAGTCTGAATTTGGCCAGCTTTCTCGAACAGGCCGTGGAAGCACGGCCCGAAAAAGTAGCCTTGGTTTATGAAAATCTTCGGATGACCTACGCGGAAGTGGCGTCCGCCGCCCAGCGCGTGGCCAATATATTGCGTGACAAGGGCATTGGACGCGGAGATGTTGTGGGGTTGATGCTTCCCAATACGCCGCATTTCCCAATCATTTATTATGGAGTTTTGTATGCGGGCGCGGTAGTTTTGCCCATGAACCCCATGTTGAAAGCACGGGATTTGATATATCAACTGGGGGAATCCGGGGCCAAAGGGTTGTTTATATGGAAAGATTGTGCCCCCGAGGCGTATAAAGCCATCCCACAGTTGCCGGAATGCCGGTTGCTTTCGGTGGTGGAACCGGGGTTGGACGTCGGCATGCCGGAACGGGGGGAGTCGTTTCTGTCACTGATGGCCGGGGCGGAGGCCCAATTCGAGATGGCCGAGACCCGTCCCGATGACACGGCGGTGATTATATTTACGTCCTCGCTGGGAGGTAAGACCTACGGGGCGGAGTTGACCCATTTTAATCTGTACAGCAATGCCATGGCGATTCGGGAATATATCCTGCGGTTTGATCCCGAGGACGTTTGTTTGGCCGTGTTGCCGCTGTTCCACGCGTTTGGTCAAACCACCATGATGAATGTGCCGTTTATGGCCAACAGCACCGTGGTGTTGTTGCCGCGGTTTGAACCCCAGCATGTTTTTTCGCTCATCCATCGGGAACGCGTGACGTTGCTGTGCGTGGTGGCCGCCATGTTGCACTTGATGAACACCTTTAAGCACGACAGCACGTTTGATTTATCTTCGCTTCGGTGCGTGACCACCGGCGGGGCCGCCGTGCCCAAGCAAATGGCCTTGGATTTTGAAACGCGTTTCCATATCCCGGTCTTGGAAGGATATGGGTTGACGGAAACGAGCCCGGTGGTTTCGTTTAACAAGGTGGAAAGCAACCGCCTCGGTTCGGTGGGCAAACCGTTGTGGGGCAGTTTGCTCCGAATCCAGCGGGAGGATGGCAGTTTTGCGGGTCCGGGTGAAATTGGGGAAGTGATATTGCGCGGGCATTACATTATGAAGGGGTATCTCAATGCCCCGGAGGCTACGGCGCGGGTCATGGAGGGGGGCTGGTTCCATACGGGCGATATTGGGTATTTGGATGAAGAGGGGTTTCTCTTTTTAACCGGTCTCAAAAAAGACATTATTATCCGGGCCGGACTGAACATATACCCCTGCGAGGTGGAGGCCGTGCTCGAAGAACACCCTGCCGTGCGTGAAGCCGCGGTGGTGGGGCTTCCTGATCCCGTCCGGGGGGAGGAACCCAAGGCCTTTTTGGTGTTGAACCCCGGAATGGACGCCACAATCAAGGATATGGCCGCTTTTTGCCGTCAGGAACTGGCGTCCTATAAATGCCCCCGTTCGTTTGAGTTCCTGGAGGCGTTACCCCGGGATGCCGAGGGGCGCATTCGCAAAGAACTCTTGCGCGCCCGGCACAAGTCCGTGAGTTAAACCGCCCGTTTTCTGAAATGGTGGCGAACAGAGCGATGAACAATGGCGTTATTGGATACAATAGATAGTTCGCAGGACATCAAAGGGTTGACGGTGCCCGAGCTTGAATCCCTGGCGGCGGAATTGCGCGAAGTCATTATTGAAACCGTCAACCGCAATGGCGGGCACCTGGCTTCTCCCTTGGGCGTGGTGGACTTGACGGTGGCGTTGCATTATGTGTTTGATGTCGGCGTGGATCAGCTTATCTGGGACGTCGGGCATCAGTGCTATGCCCACAAGCTGTTGACGGGCCGCCGGAAGCAGTTCGCGACGCTCCGCAAGCGGGGCGGAATCAGCGGGTATCCGAAAATCACCGAAAGCGGCCAGGATTGTTTCGGGACCGGGCACAGTTCCACCTCGATTTCGGCGGCGCTGGGCATGGCGGTGGCGCGCGACCGTTTGGGACTCCAGCACCATGTTATCGCCTTGATTGGCGATGGCGCGATGACGGGGGGGATGGCGATGGAGGCCCTGAGTCATGCGGGGCATTTGGGACTGGACCTGCTGGTGATCTTAAACGACAACGAAATGTCCATTTCCCGGAATACGGGGGCTTTGGCCCGGTATTTCAACCGGTTGATCATGGCGGGACCCTACAAGCGGGCGAAAGAAGACGTGGGGAGTTTTGTCAAAGGCTTGGTGGGGGGGCGCATGACACGGACCATCCAGGACTTGGAACGGTCGGTGAAGGGGTTCATCACGAAGGGAGCCTTGTTTCAGGAATTGGGA
>CAYXPO010000842.1:364-2318 GCA_964466925.1 uncultured Nitrospirales bacterium | reverse complement strand
ACAAAAATACGCGCAGCGGACGGCTAGAAGCCTCCGCGACGGCTAAAAACATGAAAATATGGCCTGAAAACCGCAGAAAGGGGCTCTACGAGCCCGAAAATGCGATTTTTAGGCCTATTTTTCGATTTTCTGCGCCTACAGCGCGAAATACGGCCATAAAATGAAGAAAATTCGGTCCAACAAGGGGGTCCAGGGTACAGCGCACAAGACCTCTGAGGTTGTCCGTCAATCATATTTCTTCTTTCTTCAAGCCTCCCGGGCCGGCCCGGCGATGAGCGCAACCAAGGGCGATCCGCGGCGTTCGAGGGCTTGCAGGTAGAGCCCTTCGTCGTAGGGGGTGCGGGTCTGCCAGCATCGGTGGATGATCCGGATCCACTTGAATGCAAGCGCGCGGATGGCGGCGTTATGCCCCTTGCCCCGGTTTTTCTGCAGATCGTAGTAGGCCCGTGCCCAACCCGAATACAGGATGGAGCTCTTGGCGAACTCGTGGAAAGTCTGGCGCAGGAACATCGGACAGTTCCAACGCCAGTGCGTCCAGCAGCTCTTGCCGCTGCGCTCAATCACCGGCGCAACCCCGGAATAGGTTTGAATCTCCTGTGCGGTGGCGTACCGGGCGCGATCCGACCCGAAGGCGTTCAGCAGCCGGGGGGCAATGGTTGCCCCGGCCCCGGGCAGGCTTTCAAAGAGGAACGCGTCGGGATGCTGCCGGAACAACAGGGCGATCCGCTTGTCATACTCCGCGATGGAGTCGTGCAGGCTCCGCAGCTGTCTGGCCAGCATCCGGACCGTCAGGTGGTTGGCCTCGATGACGGCTGCATCTCGGGTCAGGGGCTGTGCAACCGCGATGGCGGCGATCGTGCGCTCGACCAGATCGGGGCGGCGGCCATTGTGGGCGTAGTAGAATGCACGGACCGTCTGCGGCCGGGCGCGCTGAATCGATTCCAGCGTGGGCCACTTCAACAGCCAGTCGCACGCCAGCGGGGTGTACAGATCCACGCCCGCCCACTCCAGCGCCTGCGGAAAGTATAGCCTCAACGCGGCCTGCAGGCGCAGAACCAGCTTGGTGCGCAAATCCACGGCCTTGCGCCGCCCTTCGTTCAGAAATCCCAGCAGCCGCGTCTGCTCGTCGTCGGGTTTCCAGACCGACAGCTTGTCGCCATGCAGTCGCAGAACCTCCGCCAGCAAACGGGCATCGCCGGGATCGTCCTTGGCCCGGCTGGGGGCGAACGCTTCGCGGTACTTGGCCAGGGTCACCGGATTGATCGGATACAAATCCAGGAACGCATGGCCCATCAGCGCATAAATCAGCGCCCCCCGGCTCTGTTCCAGGCAAACCGCTAGGCGCCGGCCCGGATATTGCGCCTGCAACTCGCCCAGCCATTCCGCCAAGGCTTCCGGCGTGTGGGCCACCACTCGATGCCGGCTTTCGCCCGTGGCCGCGTCCCACCGCCAGACGTCGTGTTTTTCAGAGGCCCAGTCGAGCCCGATCAGCGCCGCGTATTCTTCCATCCTCATCGTTTCCAGCTTGTTCATTCCAGTCTCCTCCCGTAGGATTGATTCATGGAAGCACGCGAACCGGCGACCTGCGAAAACCTTATAGTGGAGGCCTGTCAACGACCCACCTCTGGAGTATTCGTTTCAACCGCCGGCGCATCGCCCCGGCTCGAAACTCTTGTGCCATCCATTTCATGGAAGGTGCGCCTGTTCGTAGCCGGTCCGACGCGTGTTTCCGCTTGCATCCAATTCCCTTCGGTGGCCGGTCGCAATCCGAAACAACGGCCGCCGAGAGTTATGAACAGGCGGGTGCGGGGAGCTTTGCGGGGCTCTCCTCCCCGCCTGTCCATAACTCTGGAGTACCTATAAGGTGCGCCGTCCGGAGAACGCTGACGTTCTGTGATGAAAACATGAAACATACTAAAACATACTATGGATTCATCGCGCTACTGCTCTTGCC
>CAYXPO010000842.1:0-354 GCA_964466925.1 uncultured Nitrospirales bacterium | reverse complement strand
ATCGGGCTGTGCGACAACCCAATCGGACAAGGCCCGCATTACTGCGGGGCCGTTGACCGTATCGCAACCAACCCCTATTCCCAACTTGGTGGCGCAGGTCATCGCTACTGCCCGAAACAACACTGGCCCCATCTCTATGGAAATTCGGTATTGCGTGCGCGACCGCCGCGTGAGCGACAACCCCAAAACCGAATATTTCCAAGAGCCCAACGCATCCGCTATGGCGGATTGGGGAAATTCCTCTATACATTGTTCATCTGCCATACCAATAGAGGCTGCGCTTGAACTCGTTCTTGAGCCCAATCTAGATTTCCATGTGAGTCCATTTGCATCCCCCAAGCCCCGCATTAGCAT
>CAYXPO010000841.1:0-2320 GCA_964466925.1 uncultured Nitrospirales bacterium | reverse complement strand
TTGATTTGACCAAGTATGTCCAGGGGTATGTATGGTTTCAATGCAAAGCGATGATGGTGCTGGCGGTGCTGGCCGGAGTCATGGTGGTGCTGGCGCGGATGGGCCTCTTCCAATGGATTTGGGGATGGTTCACCAATTTTGTCTGGCCCATCAGGACGGTGACGCGGAAATTTGCGCTGGCGCGGTTTTTCCGCAGCATGTCGCTGCTCATCGGCAGCGGGATGCATATCGGGCAATGCATTGTGAACTCCGCGGCCATTACGGTCAATCCGTATATCCAGCGCGACCTGCTGAAGGCCGCGCCGCTGGTGGCCGATGGCGCGACGCTGGTGGACGCGTTCGCGTTCAGCCGTTCGCTTACGCCCATGGCGCGGCAGATGCTGCACGTGGGGGAGCAAAGCGGCAATCTAGAACAATCCCTGCTGAAAGTGGCCGAGTATCATCAGGCGGAAGCGAACGCGGCGGTGAAAGTGGCCACGCGGGTGATGAACATCCTTATTCTGATTGCCATTGGCGGGATTGTGGGCTATATTTACATCAGTTTCTGGACCACCTATTACGGCGGCCTGTTGAACATCGGATGAAGGGAAGGATGGCGGCGATGAGCGAAGCGTATCAAGAGGAAGACCCCAAGGACCGCACCAAGCTTGTTTGGCTGGCGGTGGGGGTGTTGTTTCTGGCGATGGTGGCCGCATTGTGGGTGGCGGGCCGGCCCAAGTCTGAGACTTCGTGGGTGCGCGCCCAGCACATTTTGATCACCTATGACAAGAATAATGTGTCGGACCGTGCGAGGGCCTTGGACCTGATTGCCAGCCTGCGTGAACGGATCACAAAAGGCGAAAGTTTTTCTTCGCTGGCGAAGGAATATTCGGACGATGCGGGGAGCCGGTCGCGGGGGGGCGTCTTGCCGGACCAGCCGCGCGGAACCATGGCCCCGGAATTCGAGGAGTACGTCTGGAGCGCCCCGATAGGCCAGATTAGCGATGTGGTGGCCACCAGTTTCGGGTTCCACTTGATTGTCGTGCTGGACCGGCACCTGTCCGATGTGGACCGTCATGAAATCGAACTGGACAAGCGCGCGCGGGAAGAAGCCGCCAAACAGGCGCAGCCCGCGCCCCCGGCCACAGTTCCAAAGCCATAGCGCGGCGATAAACTCCGGATTTTACAGGGTTGCCTCCAGGAGGAAACAGAGGTGCGGGGGAAGCAGGATTTGAAACCTCGGGCGCAAAAGATTAGGGCAGGTAGAGTTCGATGCGTCCCAGCCGGAAGCGGTTGCCGGGGCCGGGAGCGAGGCTGAGGCCGAGGTTGTTGATAATGCCGCCGGAGATGAGGTAGCCGAGTTGATTGGCCTCGGTGAGGCGTTCCTGGTAGAAATCGCGGCGGATATCAAAGCATTTCCAGCCGTTATCGAGGGTTTTCGCGGGAGGGTCGGCGGTGGCGGCGGATTTTTGGGCGGAATCAAACCAGTATGTGAGGAAGAATTGGGTGTCGGACGGGGTTTCTTCCTTGAACCAGGCGCGTAGGGCGTAACGTTCTTCGGAAACGGGAAGGTATACCGGGAAACCGTATCGGGCGCGGCCGTCTTGGGTGGAAGCGCCCACCTCGAGCATGGCGGCAGGGCCGCCCTCCGGCGAAGCGGCGGCCTCTATCCGGCTGGCCACGATCGGGCGGTTTTGCTGATCTTCCAGCTTCTCCAGCACCGGGGGATTCTTTTCCCGAAAATCTTCCACGAGGAGGAAGGGGGATTCGGGCCACAGGCGAGTTTTCTGGTCCGCATCCAATTGCGTGACGAGTGACGCCAGATAGCGGGCGGGATTTCCGCTGCCCATCCCTGCGGCGGAAAAGGCCCGCAAGGCCGGGTCCGCTTTGTTCAGATCAAGAAATTTCCGGCCAAGTTCCGTGCCAAACGCCGCCAATTCCGCGCGGTTTTCCTCGGTGGCGTAATAATATTTCTGCCGCCAGAACGCCGTGGCCGCCTCGAGTTCCCCGAGGGCGTCATCCATCTTGTTCAGCTTGGCATAGGCTTGGGCGCGCAGCAAAAATACTGTGCCCCAGTGATCGCTCCGGTTCACACCGGCTTTCAAGGCGCCCGTGCATAGTTCCAACACCCGTTCATATTTCCCCTCCGCCAAGGCCGGACGCGCATACCCTTCAAAGGCGGACACCTGGTATTGGGTCACTTCGAGGGCCAGGGACCGGATGAGAAGAATGCCGGGAATCAGGGCGAGGGTAAGCACCATCGCCAACCCGGCCACATATTTCGGGGGCAACCCCGGCGGAGGCACTTCCTCCGTGGGCGGTAGTTGACTGTCATTCTGTT
>CAYXPO010000840.1:0-2324 GCA_964466925.1 uncultured Nitrospirales bacterium | reverse complement strand
GCTACCCCCGCGGACCCCGGTTCGCCGAAATCCTCCACGTCCTCGAAGACGCCCAACTTGAAGGCGTCCTCACCACCGCTGAATCCGCCCGCGCCTATGTATTATCCCGCTGGCCCCGTTCCTGAACCTCCCATCCCCTGACTGAAAACAACCACCCGTCCGTGTGATTTTCTAGTCCTTTATGCCCCTTTTGTTCCTTGTGTCCTTTCTCGGTCCCGCTCACCCCGCCGCATGCTCTTCCATGTTCTCCATCTTCTGCGTATGCCGCGCCGGCAGTGCGGGCTCCTCCGGATTGGGCAACGTCACCACAAACACCGCTCCCTTCCCTGGCTCATTACGCCCCTCAATCGTGCCCCCATGTTCCTGCACGATCTTCTGGCTGCACGCCAGCCCCAATCCCGTTCCCTTCGCGCCCTTGCTGCTGAAAAACACCTTGAAGAGTTGCGGCAGCATTTCCTCCGGAATCCCCGGCCCTGTATCGCGCACACAGAAGCGGCAGCCATTCTCTTCCTGTTGGCACTCGATGGTGACTCTCCCGCCTTTCGCCTCGCACACATCCACCGCGTTCGTCACCAGGTTCAGAATCACCCGGTAAATTTCCGGGCCGTCCACCATTGCCCGCACCACGTCTCCCGGCGCAAACACCAATTCCACCTGATGCCGTTCCGCACGGCTGCGCACCACCTCCAGCACTTCCTGCACCAACGCATTCAGATCATTCAACTGCCGGTTCGGCGTGCGCGGCTTCGAGAAACTCATCATGTTCATGACCAGCAGGTCTATGCGGTCTATGGACTGCTTCAGGATGGGCCACCCCTTTTCCACATAGCGCAATTCCTTCGACTGCAGCGCCATGCTCATGAATTCCCCGCCGCCCCGGATGCCCGTCAGTATATTCTTGATGCAATGCCCCAGCCCCGCCGTGGCCTGCCCAATCGCCGCCAGCCGTGCGTTCTCCATGTTTTCCCGGTACAGCCGCGCATTCTCCACCGCCACGCCCACCACCCGCGCAATCGAGGTCAACATCTCCAAATCGTCCATGCCGAACGTTTGCGGCGAACTCCCCGAGTCCACATACACCGCACCCACCGCCAATTGATGATGCCCCAGCAACGGCACGCACATCGCCGCGTGAATCGCATGCCCCATGATGCTCTCCGTGGCCATGAACCGGCTGTCCTCCTGCGCATCCAGCGTCAGCATGGATTCCCGGTGCTCAAACACATGCTGGATCAATGTACGGCTCAAGGGCGGCCCCTGTTGATCGTTTTCCTTCGATAAAATCGCATGAATTTCCGGATCATTCATGCCCGGGTTCTGAATCAACACAAACCCCCGCCGCACCGGAAGCGCCTCAAAGACCAAGTCCAGGATTTTCCGCAGCAGTTCATCCAGATCAAACACCGTCCCCAGCAATTGCGCCGCGCGGTACAACACCGGCAACCGAATGCCGCTCGCCTCGCCCATAATGGACGCATGCAGCGCCGCCGCCTTTTCCGGGCTGATCACCGCTTGCCCATAGGTGGACCCCGCGCTCTCATGAACCTCCAGCACCGCCTGGCCCAATGTGATGCGGTCCCCGTGCTTCAAATTGGACTTCTGCACCGGACGCCCGTTCAACTGCACCCCGTTGCGCGACCCCAAGTCCTCCACTTGGGGAATCCCATCCTCCAGCCACACGCGGGCGTGCCGCCGCGACACCAGACTGTCATGCACCACCACATCATTCTCCGAACCCCGGCCCAGCAACAGCCCCTCCGGCGTTATCCGGAAACGCTCGCTGACATTGTCGCCTTTATCGAAGATCAAATCATACTCGGCCATAGCGCGCAATTACCTTCCATACCCTTCCCCGAAAAAGAGTATACCATAGACTCCAACCGCTTCAATGCAATTGCCCCGCCGCCACCCCCAATGCTATATTCTTTTCTCATGAACAATTTTTCACTATATACCGGGAGAACGAAGCGCCTGCCGAACCATAATATCAATACTTCCCGTTTATCGTACACCCAATTCCCCAAACCCGATACCCGATACCCGATACCCGATACCCGTCTCCAATGAACACCGCGCAAATCATAGACAGGCTCAAATCCGACCCGCTCTTCAAGAGCAACCTCACCGCGTGGCGCACCCTCCCCGCGCGTCCGGCACAATTCGCCCCCTTCCCCAGTGCACTAAACCCCAAACTTATCACGGCCTTCCAGAAACGCGGCATACAATCCCTCTTTACCCACCAAAGCGAAGCCGTGGAAGCCATCCTCCACGGCGAAAACGTCTGCGTGGTCACTCCAACCGCCTCTGGGAAGACACTCTGTTAC
>CAYXPO010000839.1:0-2329 GCA_964466925.1 uncultured Nitrospirales bacterium | reverse complement strand
CGCCATAATGTAGAAGCTTCCGGAAAACAGGTGGACAGCGCCCTGAGGGTTATCGATACCCTTAAAGCACATCGGGATCTGAAGCCCCAGGGCATACTCGAACTGGGCGAACCGGGATTAAAGCTGGTACGCGTCCTGGCGGAAAAGCTGGCGGAAGAAGTGGATTGTTTAAAGAGAAAGGAGTAACAGACATTATGGTATCATTAACACCTAAAGTTGGCATTATCCCCTGCAATGGCGAGGATATCTGTGAGGGTTCCCTGACCCGCTTTGCCTGTCGCAAGGTGTTGGATAAACTGCGGCCTGATAAAACCGTTACCATTTGCCTGCCCCTCTTTATTGCCGGCGGCAAAGAGGAACGCGGATTTGCCAAAAATTTCCCTACTATCACTGTGGACGGCTGCGACAAACGTTGCGCACAAATCAGCACCGAAAAGCTCAGCGGCAAGCCACGCTGCTCCATTGTGGTATCCGATCTGCTCCGGCAACAAGGCATCGAACCGCCCAAGTCACGGCGGAAGCTCACGGAAAAAGATCAAGCCGCCATAGACCTGGTGGCCGAAGAGATTGCGAAAAATGTGGATGAAATTCTGAAAAATGGCTAGGGGGTAACAAATGCCGACATACACCAATAAAGTGATCTGGACTGGCGAACATCTCGGGCATACCTGTTGCGAAAACGGCATCGAGATGGATTTTTCCTCTCCCCCGACCCTGCACGGCCATACGGATATTATGACGCCGGAGGACGCCTACATGATGGCGGTAAACACCTGCGTTCATATGATGGTGATCTGGGCGGCGGAGCGCTTCAAGCTGGACTTGGTTTCCTTTGAGTGTGCTGCCGAAGGTGAGGTGGAAGAGTTCATCGACAAGACCTCCTGGTTTAAAAAGGTGGTCATGCATCCCCGGATCAAGATTCGCGGCAGCTCTGAGGGTGTGGTAAAAAGGGCGCTCCAGATGGCCCGTAAATACTCCACCATTGCCGAATCGCTGAAGAGCGAGATCGTCATCGAGCCGGAAATCGAAATCATCAAATGACGGGAGATTGCACCGATGCATGAAGAAGTATTTGACGTGGTTTTTCTGGGCGGCGGACCCGCCGGGTATCAGGGCGCCATTCGCGCCGCCCAACTGGGGCGACGGGTGGCCGTGGTGGAATCCCGTGAGCTGGGCGGGGTGTGTTTAAACCGTGGCTGTATTCCCACCAAGACCATCAAGGCATCGGTGGATTTGCTGCACCGGGCCAGACGGGCGAAGGACTATGGCCTGGAAATCGATGGCACAGTGCGTCCGAACATCGGGGCGATCATTGCCCGCAAGGAAAAGGTGGTCGGTCTCCTGCGGGGCGGGGTGGCCCAGCTCTTCCGGGGCAACGGCATAATCCTGTATGAAGGCCGTGGACGTCTGGTTTCTCCCGACGAACTGGTGGTGGAAGGTGAAGGCGGCACGGTACGGCTGAAAACAAGAAAGGTGGTCCTTGCCACCGGCTCCCGCCCGTTTCTGCCCGGCCCCTTTGCCGGTGACAAGCATGGCGTACTGACCACCGACGATATCCTGAATATCAGTGCCATACCGCAATCCCTTATAATCGTCGGGGCCGGAGCCATTGGGATAGAAATGGCCTCGATCATGGCGGAACTGGGCAGCACGGTGACCCTGCTGGAAATGGAGGAGCGCATCCTGCCCCGGGAAGACGCTGAGATGTCGGCTTACCTCACCAGGATGCTGAAGAGGCAAAAGATCAAAATCATTACCGGTATTTCCGTAACAGCGATGGAAGCCGGCGCAAAAGTCAGGCTGACTCTGTCCGACGGACGTATGGTGGAAGGGGACGCTGTCCTGGTGGCGTCCGGCCGGAAACCCAATATCGAAGAAATAGGACTTGCTGAAGCCGGATTGGAGCTGAATAGCGGCCATTTGGTAGTTGACGATAGAATGGAAACTGCAATACCGGGTATATACGCTGCAGGTGACATAACCGGCGGTTGGCTGCTGGCGCATGTTGCCTTTGCCGAAGGCATTGCGGCGGCGGAGAACGCCTCCGGCCTGGAAAGCCGGATGGACTACCGGGTGGTGCCACGGTGTATTTTCAGCATCCCCGAGTACGGTGCAGTAGGTCTTGCCGAAGAAGAAGCAAAAAAGAGCTTCCCAGCCATATCCTTTAACTTTCCCCTGAAATCTCTGGGTATGGCTCAGGCCATGGGCGAGTGGGAAGGCATGATTAAATTAGTGATTAATGAAAAGACCGGGGAAATTCTCGGTGGCCATGTTATTGGGCCCCACGCCGGCGATCTTATCGCTGAAATAGCCTTGGCCATGCGACACG
>CAYXPO010000838.1:0-2336 GCA_964466925.1 uncultured Nitrospirales bacterium | reverse complement strand
TGTTGGGCGCGAGAAACCGGTCCAATTCCTCCTCATTCAGCCATTCCACCTGTTTGGGAAGAAAGGGTTCAATAACCACATAGACCCGCTCCGCCGCATTGTCAATAATGTACATGCCATGCCCGTGCGCGCTGAACATGGAGGCCAGGTCCAAATCCGCCTCACTGGGTTCCAAGCCCCCCGAAGGATGGTTGTGGATGACCACCTCCCGCACATCCAGCACTTCAAACAACGCGGGCACGGTATTCTCATTCCCCCGCGCGCACACCCGCACCGCCGCCACCCGTCCGGCCCCGTCCAACGTCCCGGCGAAAAACACCTCGCGCCCCCCCGCCGCACGGATGGCCTCCTGCAACTGGCGCACCGCCGCCGGGGCTGCACGATTGGAAATGTCTTCGCCTATAATTTCATCCATATCTTTCACACAAGGGAATAATTGGAAAGTACCAAAACACCCGAATAATCTGAAATGGAGGTGTATCGTACCGTTTCCCCTCTAAAGACACAAATCAATAACGTTCCATGCCTTTCAAACAGATATACATCACCCCCTATCGCCTGCGCACGTTGGTCAGGTGAATTGACAGGACGTGTTTCCCATTGTATAATTCAAATGCTCATTTGAATTGATGGATGGATTTCGCCGAAAGGATAGACTCATGACGGCACGCAGACGCGGTGAAGACACGAAAGAACGCATACTCGAGGAGGCCTGCAAGGTATTTGCCGGGAAAGGCTACCGGGACGCGACCCATGCGGAGATTTGCCGCCGGGCAAATATCAATGTGGCCGCCATAAACTATTATTTTTCCTCCAAAGAGAGTTTGTACCGGGCGGTTTTCGAACATTTGACCCGGAAAATGGAATCCCTGTATCCGCTGGATGGCGGAATGCCCGCCTCCGCCCCGCCGGAAAAACGCCTCCATGCCTTTATTCTTGCCTTTCTACGCCGTATGTTTGATCCGGAGCATCTGGGCAGCCTTCACCGGATTCGCATGGCGGAGGTGTTCGACCCCACGGGCCTGCTGGAAGATTTGCTGACGGGTCATCTGGCCCGGGATCGGAACCATATTCAAGCAATTCTTCGTGAACTTCTTGGACCCCAGGCGTCCCAGCGGGATGTGGAATGGTGCGAGATGAGTATCGTGGGGCAGTGTTTCTCGGCCGCGCCCGGCCCCGGTGACAAGGGGCCAAGAGAATTATTTAACCTCACTGTAACGGAAGTGGATCGTCTGGCACACCATATCGTGACGTTTTCTCTGGCCGGTGTTACGGCCATTCGCCAGAGCAGCAGCGAGTCGTCAAAAACCGGATACAACAGCATTGGAAAGACAAAATGAGTGGATTACCAACGGAACAAAGCATGGATGTCGCCAAAACACTTGGAGTAGACACGCCGCATTCAAGAATGCACCGCCTGAGAAATTTCCTGTTGCTCTTTATTCTTTTGGGAGCCTTGGCGGCGGGAGGTTTCTTCTGGACGAAAAACGGGCAGGATACCACGGTGAAATATGAAACAAAACCGGTGCAACGCGGCAACCTGGTGGTAACCGTGAGCGCCACGGGCACCCTCGAACCCATCAAACAGGTGGACGTCGGCATCGAGGTGTCCGGCACCATTAAAACGGTAAACGTGGACTACAACGACCGCGTCGAGGTGGGCCAGGTGCTGGCGGAACTGGACACCTCGAAGCTCGAAGCCCAGGCCCTGCAGTCCAGCTCCGCGCTCGAAGCCGCGCGTGCAAAACTACTTCAGGCACAAGCCACCGTGCAAGAGGCGGAAGCCCAGATGGCGCGATTGAATGAGGTCCGCAAACTCAGTGACGGCAAAATGCCCTCGCAAAGCGAGTTTGACACCCAAAAGGCCGCGCAGGCCCGCGCCCGCGCCGATGAAGCGAGTGCCAAGGCCGCGGTGGCGCAGGCCCAGGCCACGCTGGACGCCAATCGCTCGGATTTGGCCAAGGCCATCGTCCACTCCCCCATCAACGGTGTCGTGCTGAAACGTTCCATCGAACCGGGGCAAACCGTCGCCGCCATGTTTCAATCCCCCGTGCTGTTTACGTTGGCCGAGGACCTGAGCCAAATGGAACTCCAGGTGGATATTGACGAAGCCGACGTGGGCCAAGTCCGGGAAGATCAGGAGGCCACGTTTACTGTGGACGCCTATCCCGACCAAGTGTTCCCCGCCCACACCACCCAAGTCCGATATGGTTCGGAAACCGTGGACGGCGTGGTTACCTACAAAGCCGTCCTGAAAGTGGACAATTCCGAACTCAAGTTGCGGCCGGCATGACCGCCACCGCCCTGATTACCGTGGACAAACGGGAGAACGCCCT
>CAYXPO010000837.1:0-2337 GCA_964466925.1 uncultured Nitrospirales bacterium | reverse complement strand
CAAACAGGCCGCCGCCGGTCTGCTCCTTTTCGTCAAACCGGACTACCGTTCCATTGGCGTACCGCATGACCACCGGACGTTCGAGGGGGTCGCCTTCTTCCGCCCACACTTCCACGGGGCCGCTAGTGTCCATGCCCATGGCCCATTGAATGATGTCTAATCCATGCGCCCCCCATCCCGTCATTTCGCCGCCGGAGTATGGGCGGAAGGAAATCCAACCGGGATTCGCGCGGGGAAGATAGAGGTCCTTGTGGAAGGGCCGGGGCTGGGTTTGTCCGCACCACCCATCCCAATTCAGCCCATCGGGGACCGGCTCTTCCGGCAGCGTGCATTCCCACGGGCTGGGATAGAGGCTGGTGTGGATCAAGGAAACCTTTCCGATGCGGCCATTGCGAATGAGTTCACACCCCAGGCGGCATTTTTCATCCGACCGCTGCTGACTGCCCGTCTGCACGATCCGGTTATATTTCCGGGCCGCGTTAACCAAGGCGCGGCCTTCGCGGATGGTGAGGGTCAGAGGCTTTTCGCAATACACATCCTTCCCGGCCTGGCAGGCATGAATCGAAGGCAGCGTGTGCCAGTGGTCCGGTGTGGCCACAATCACCGCATCCACATTCTTATCCTGCAAGAGGTCCTTATAGTCTTGATATTTCCCCCATTTCTCGTCTTTGCAGGCCGCATCCATCCGTTTTTTGAAAAAATCGCTGACCGCCACAATCTGGGCGTTGCCTCTTTCGGCCACCTTAAGAAAATCCGCCTTCAATTCGAGTCCGCGCCGCCCCACGGCGATAAATCCGATGCCGAGCCGTTCATTGGCGCCGAATACCCGCGAAGACACCATCATTGGACCCGCCGCCAACGCCAATCCGGTTTTCAAAAAACCGCGCCGAGAAATACCACCCCGTTGTGTCATTGCCAAGACTCCTCTCCAGTTAAACGCTTACTTTAGTGCTTATTCATGCATGATGCGGATGCACGTTACTTCGATATTCGCGCCATAGCCGGCGTTCCGCAAGATTTGACTCGTAAGGGCCGCGCCATGTTTCTTAATGGAGGCGGGAAGATTGCCAGGTTTGGCGATAGGGTCATGGCTTGTCAGTAAAAGGATGGTTTCCATTCCGGGGGCGCCTTCGACACGGTACCAGAGCGTATTCTCCGGCCCCGGCAAGACATGTTCCTCGCCCGCATACCACCACAGTCCGAACGTTGCCCCGGCGGTCTCTTCCCTGGGCACCAGCCACCGGACGTGCCCTTCGGCGGTCAGGCAAAGGCCATAAACATGACATCCTTCCAGGACTTGACAGCAAACTTTCACGCCATCACCGGTTTTAAGCGAAGTCATCTCCTGCCCCTGAAGCACTTGGCCGCCTTGAGCCTCTGAACGCGCGTCCCATTGAACATTCAAATAACCTGGCGGCGACGGGGAAGCCGGTCTGGAACGCGTTCGCAGCACCAAATCTATCCGCCGGTTCTGACGCCGCCCCGCTTCCAGATGATTGGAGGCGCTGGGCCGTTCCTCGCCCCAGCCTTTGACCTCAAATATATCTTTGGGGAAGCCTTTTCCCACCAGGTAATCACGCACCGCCTCCGCCCTCTGTTCCGATAAAACGCGGTTGTCTTCCGCCTTGCCCACACTGCACGTATGGCCTTCGAGTGAAACCCGAAAAGGGGGCGGCCCCGCAGGCTCGGACGAAGGGATCATGGCGTGTAGTGCCTGCGCCGCCTCTTCCAATTGCGCCTGGCCGTCCGGTGATAGAACCGCTTTCCCCAATTCAAATTGGATGGCGGACAACGAAACATGCGGAGAACATTCCGGGACGGTGTATCCTTGCTCATCCACCTTGTTCGTGATGCCCAAGGAGGTCAAATCACGGGTCAGTGCGGCGGCAATATCCCGCGCGGATATCACCGTTTGCCCTGACGCGCCCACCAAGGGCGCGGCGGCCAATGTACAACTCACCCAGGTTAGGAGAAAGGGCGCACGCATGCCAATTTCCTCGAATTATGAAAACACAGTACCTCAATCGTGAAAATCCATTCAACCCAATCTTACGGAAAATTGCAGCGGCCGTTGATTAGAACAAAATGGAAAGATTCATGCCCACGTAATCGGCGGGGAATTTACTTGGCCACCGGAGATATTCGACGTGCCCGTCCATGTACAAACAGCTTCCGCCCCCCGGCACATGGTTAAACGACATTACTCCGGCACGGTAGGCGATTTCGTCCCACATCACCGGGATGGCCGAGGACGCCTTCGCGGAAGAGGCGGCGGCATTCACGTTGGTGATCAGGAACCGTTCGATACCCGAGCGCAGCCGGCGTATGGGGCCAAAA
>CAYXPO010000836.1:0-2349 GCA_964466925.1 uncultured Nitrospirales bacterium | reverse complement strand
CCACCGTCTTGGCGTGAACCAGTTCCGCGATGCTTTCAATCAGCCGGGACTTGTTCACCTGGTAGGGGATTTCCTGAATGATAATGCTCTCTTTGCCGCCTTTTTCCGGCGCTTCAATGGCGATTTTCGCGCGCACGGTGACCCGGCCCCGGCCCGTGCGGTAGGCCTCCACAATCCCTTCGCGTCCGCAAATCACGCCGCCCGTGGGGAAGTCCGGGCCTTTGACAAACCGCATCAATTGATCCGAAGTGGCCTCGGGGTTGTCTATGAAATACGCCACCGCGTCGCAAACTTCCGTCATGTTGTGGGGCGGGCAACTGGTGGCCATGCCGACCGCGATGCCATACGACCCGTTCACCAGCAGATTCGGAATGGCCGACGGCAGGACAATCGGCTCCTGCAGCGTGCCGTCGAAATTGTCCTGCATGTTGACGGTTTGCTTGTCTATGTCCGCCAACATCTCCGCCGCAATCGCGTCCAGGCGCGCTTCGGTGTACCGGTAGGCCGCGGCATTGTCTCCGTCTATGGAACCGAAGTTCCCCTGTCCGTCCACCAGCGGATACCGCAGGTTCCATTCCTGTGCCATGCGGACCAGCGCGTCGTACACCGACGAATCGCCGTGCGGATGGTATTTGCCGAGCGTGTCGCCGACCACCGCCGCGCATTTGCGGAAGGGGCGGTTGTGCTGGAGTCCCAACTGGTTCATCACGTGCAAAATGCGCCGGTGCACCGGCTTCAGGCCGTCCCGCACATCCGGCAGCGCCCGGCTCACAATCACACTCATCGAATAGTCCAGAAACGACTGCTTCAGTTCCTGATCGATGCTTAGGGGTTTAACGCGTTCTTTGATGTTGTTGTTGGTCATTGGTTCGGGTCTCGGGTTTCGGGTCTCGGGTTTCGGGGGGGATCAAGCGCGGCAATCAGGCGTGTAAGCATCATGCCAACATCCTGAACCAACCGCCAAATTTCTTCATTATCTTCATGGTTTTGATAACCTAGGCGTTCTACGATGCAAAGATGCGTTTCAAGTTCCGACAGCGAACCTCTGGCAATTGACAAATGCCTGAGATAATCGCCCCGGTGCGTATGGCCATATCCTTCCGCGATATTGGCCGGAATGGACACCGCACAACGCTGCATTTGACTAATTAGGCCGTACTTCTCATTAGCAGGCAACCGGTCTGTCAATGCATATACAGCCATCACCAAATCCATGGACTTGCGCCATACATCAAGTTCTTTGTAACTTTGAAGCTTTCCCATGTATTCATACCCCTTTCTGTGTTGTCCGGTACCCGGCACCCGGTACCCGGTTCCAAACCCGCTAAATATCCAGGTTCTGCACCTCAATCGCGTGTTTCTCGATAAATTCCCTCCGGGGCTCCACGAGATCGCCCATAAGCATGGTAAAGAGATCGTCGGCGAGGGTTTCGTCTTCGGCGGTCACTTGCATCAGCACGCGGTTCTGCGGGTCCAGGGTGGTTTCAAAGAGCTGATCGGCGTTCATTTCACCCAAGCCCTTGTAGCGCTGGATGGTCATCCCTTTCTTGCCGCTTTCCATGAGGAAATTGTACAGCACGATCAAGTCGTCCGTATCCAGAAGCACTTCCTCCTTGTCTTCTTTGGTTTTGGAGAAAATGCGGTACGGCGGGTCGCCCACCGCGGCCAGCGGCTCGGAATGGGTCAATAACGCGGAGAACTCATGGCTCTTGAAAAAAGCGATGTCAACCTGATGGGGTTTCCGCACCACTTTTTCCGCGGCGCCCCCATTCCCGTTTCCTTTTCCCCCATTCCCGTTAAAATTGAACTCCTGCTGCCCCGGAATGGTGCTCATGACGATTTCCGGGTTCCCGAAGAGTTCCGCCTTTTCCGCAAAGGTCAGGTTGTCCGGGTCAAGGTATTTTTCGCGCGGGAGGGCGAGGCATTTGACCACCATCTCGCGCGTCACGCCATAGACCCGGTGCAAGCGGGAGAGCATGCGTTCCCGGTCTTGCGCGGCATGAATGGCCCGCACCAACGTCTTCTGTTGAATGGCCCGCCCGCCATTGCCGCCGGAGGTGACCCGGAGGGTGTCCAGCAGGGTGTCAAAGATGAACCCTTCGTATTCCGCCTGCGTATTCACATAGCGTGATTTCTTGTTCTTTGTAATCCGGTACAACGGCGGCTGGGCGATGTACAGGTGGCCCCGGCGGATCAATTCCGGCATCTGGCGGAAAAAGAACGTCAGCAGCAGCGTGCGGATGTGCGCGCCGTCCACGTCGGCATCGGTCATGATGACGATCTTGTGGTAGCGGAGCTTGTCGGGGTTGAAGTCGGACCCGAGGCCGCCGCCCACGGCGGTGATGAGCG
>CAYXPO010000835.1:0-2352 GCA_964466925.1 uncultured Nitrospirales bacterium | reverse complement strand
CCCCCATCGAGTATTATAACCTCCGGCAGGACCCCGGCGAGTTGCATAACCTCGCGGGCCAAGGCGATCCGCAAGAACCGTCGCTCGCGCACGAATTGAATGCCCAGCTTGAACGCATGCGCGAACAAGCAATGCAATAACCCGTGCAATAACCCGTAACGCACGGCAAAGCCTCCCCATACCTCTCCTCCGCCTTCCCAAAATACTCAACGCCTCCTTCCATTTCTCCCCATTTACCCAACAGTCCCCAAAACCACGGGTATGACATGGGCGCTTATGAATTTGGCGTGGATTCGGATGAGGGCGGCCTGCCGGACGCCTATGAAGACGAGTATGATTTGAACAGCGGCGACCCGTCCGACGATGCCGTGGATTCCGATGGCGACGGCCTGGACAACCGCGAGGAATTCCGGCGCGGGACGAATCCGCGTGATCTTAATGATCCGCCTTCAGACTATTATGTGAGCATTACCGGAAACGATGAAACCGGAGACGGATCGGAACCCGCCCCTTGGCGGACCATCACCCACGCCCTGGCCTCCGCGCCGGAAGGGATCGAAGCGTTTCCGATTACCATTCACGCGGGGGCGGGAATATTTGAGGAAAAGATCAGGTTGCGGCCCTATACCCGGCTCATGGGCGCGGGCGCTCAAAACACCATCCTCCGGTATTATCAGGCCGGCGATGATGTGCATAGCGTGGTAACCGCAGCACAAGGGTCGGCGTTGCGCGATTGCACGGTGACTTTTCCCGCCCCGGTGACGGCCACGGCGGAATTGCTGCGCGCTGAAAATGTGACGGTGGAAGTGGACGGGGTGATTTTCAACGGCATGGACAGTCCGCACGCCATTGCGGTGTTTATCACCGGCCCGGCGTCTTCCGCCTCCGTCATACGCAACAGTGTGATTCGCCGCGCGGAATATGGCGTTTTCGCGGTGGATTCCGGCGTGAACGTGACCCGGAACACGTTCGAGGACTTGTTCGAGGCGGGCATATTCATCCGTCCGCCGGAAGGCAAGCAATCGAGTGAAAGTGAAACACCGCTCCTGGGCGATGCGGAAGCCGCCGCGCAAACCGGATTCAACCGCTTCCGCATGAACACGGGAGTATTGGTGAAGAACATGACGGCGAACACCGCGAAAGCCGAGTACAACGATTGGGGCGTATATACCGGAGAGGCCATTGCGGGGCGCGTTGTGACCAGTCCGGGCGCGGTGGACTACCAGCCCTTCCTCGGCCAGGCCTTGCTCGGCATGGTGATTGCCGTGAACGTGGTGGACGAGGCCACCGGCCAACGCATCCCCGAATCCGCCCATCCCGTGGTTACGTTGAGCGGGGCGGAGGTTTTGCGGGACGCCGCCAGCAGCCTGTTCCTCTTCACTGTGGCGCCCGGCGGCTACACCTGCTCCGCGTCCGCCGATGGCTATTCCAGCACCTCGCAGGCGGTGCAAGCGGACCTGAATGGCGCGGTATCCGTTGAGTTGGCCCTGACCCGGACCGCCCCGGAGGGCGAAGGCGCGGCGGAAGGCGATCAAGAAGGGGAAGGCGAAAAGGAACATGCCGTCCTCGGCTGTTATGCCGGACAAGGCACTTCTTCCAGCCAGAGTGATTGGGGAATGGCGGTGCTGTTGATTGCCGTACTTGGTCTGGCGCTTGAAACCACCCGAAAAACCCGTTCGGGGTAATCAGAACGCGCCGTAAATATCATCAATGGCCGTGAGGATGTCGTGCGGGGTGGCAATCACGGGAGACAAGAGGCGGCGGGTTACATCTTCGATCTTCTTTGTGGCGGTTTCATCCAGAGGATTCGCCATCGCCACCACCAGGCGTTCCGCCGTGGCGCGCATGGGAATGCACACATGCCAGGTGCAAATCTCCCGCGTGAGCAGGGCCGCCGCCGCACGATCCACCGTGTCCGCGCCTGGACGCACCACGGGCATGCCAAGCTGACACGCCAATGCCTGCGCTATCGCTTCTTCCGTGGCGTATTCCAGCCGGACCAGCACGGCGCCGAGTTGTTGGTCCGGGGTACGCCGCTGTTCCTTGAGCGCTTCGCGCAGTTGATCTTCCGATACAACGCCCGCGCCCAATAAAATGTCGCCCAAAGGGCGGATTCCCGGGCCCTGCGCGATTTCCGAAACCACAATGCGGTGCTGTTCCGTGACGGCGCGGGTGTGATATGCGGCGCCGCTGGAATCCATTTCCATCCCCGCACTGCCCGCATAGGTTCGTCCGCGTGCGTCGATTTGCGCCTGCGCGGCGCTCAGGGCCTCCCTGAGTTCCGCAAGCGTCTTCTCATATTCCGCAAGGGTGTCCTCCGGAAGTTTCGCGGAAGCTTGGGCCTCCTGAAGC
>CAYXPO010000834.1:0-2354 GCA_964466925.1 uncultured Nitrospirales bacterium | reverse complement strand
GCTCATCCACGAGGATGCCCAGCCGCTTCAAGCCCTCTGCCTCGCCCGTAATACCCGCCTGTAGTTTTGTGAACGCCTCGGTAGGGTCAAGGTTGTAAAACGATGCCATATCTTCCGACAGCATCGTCAGGGACTTGGACATGGACGCCGCTTCGCCCGTGCCAAGCCCCATGCTCTTGAACATGGTGTTCAGCACGCCCACGTTCTTCCGCGCCGAATAGGCGTTCACGCCAAGGCTGTCCGATAGTTCATCCGACCACGCCCGCGCATCGTCAGCCATTGCGCCCATCGATACCTCAAACAAGGATTCACTTTCCGTGACCTCGTTTGCCATCATCAAAGCGTCCTTGCCGATGCCGATGAGTTTCATGCCAACCCCGGCGGCGGCAATCATGCCGCCCATCTTCGCAAGCCCGCCCAGCGCCCCGCCCGCCTTGCCCGCAGACGGCTCAATGCCGCCAAGCGACTTCTTGACTCCGCTTAATTCGCTATTGAGCCCAGCGGTATCGGCCTTAAATTTAATTTCCAGTTCTTCCAGCGTCACGATTTCGCCCCCTCAATAGCGTTGTGTACCTCGGCAAATGCCGTCAACAGCGTTTGCATTTCATCCGCATCCATGTCACGCGCAGGCGCATCCGGCGCGGCGTTGACCCGGATGATGTTCGGCTTGTTCGGAAACTTCCTTGGGTTGTTGATGCCCTTCGCCGTGTAAAGCCCTACCATCCACGCAAGGCGGTCATCCCGCATTCCCTCCGCGTCCTTCGCCGCCCGGAACGCCCGAAGCCGCCCGTGGATTTCTGCCGGGGTCATATCCCAAAACGCCCATGCGTCCGCGATGCCCCGGTCAAACGCCGATTCTATGATTTCGCCATATATCTCGCGCAAGGGTCGGCGGTTTACTTCGCCCTTGTCTTCCCCTGCGCTCCCATAAAACCCGCATCCGCAATCGCGCCTGTGATGGTCTTGATGAGCGCCGGAGCGGCGTTGTGCGTCAGGTATTCCTCCACCCAATCACCCGCCTGTTCCAACGTCAGGTTGTGGTGCTTGAGCAATCCCGCCCATGCCATATAGCGAAACATGGTGTACTGCGGCATTGCCAGAATGTCGCCAATGCCCGCCTGCGCTTCGCGCTCCAGTTCGACCATGCTGTTGACGCGGTACTCGAACTCGTACATTTTACCGCCAATTTCCAGTTTCATGCATACCCCCATTATTTTAAGAAATGCCCCGCCTTTTGAGGGGCGGGGACTTGTCATACAACCTCAAAGATTTGGCTGTTTACCGGCCTGTAATTCGGCACAGTCACCTTGCAGAAGTAGTAACCAGGTGTACCGTTTGTGTCGTAGGTCGCGCTTGTCGCCCCAGCGATGATGGTAGGAGAATCGTAGTTGTTCTCATTATTGCTATACCATTGGTAGGCAGGCGTGCCCGTCACTACATAGGCGGTCGCGTCCAGCACATCGTTGTTGTTGATGTATTTCGTGCTGATGACCTGTATCAGCCCGCTGACCCGCAAGGTTGCGCCAAACCCGACAATGCCATCCGCCTCTGCCGAGCCGACGGTGAAACTCTTGACATAGGCATTGAACGCCACCGTTGCCTGGTCGGGGAAGGTCACCCAGAAGTAACCCAACGCGCCCGTCCCGTACAGGGTCACCATCTGCGCCTGTCCGGGCTTGTCGGGGTCAAGGTAGCCGCCCAGAGTCAATTCGCCACTGTCCTTAAACCCCTGCAAAAACTCCCGATACCCGCCCGATGAATCAAGACAGGTCGCGTCCAATTCTTCTGAATCAGGGCTGATTTCGCCCACCGAGGTCAACGAGCCAATGACCTTGGTGTCAATGTCAGCGGAATTGTATGCCGGGGCGTATGTTATGCTCGTCCCCAGCGCTCTCATTTTAGGCATTTACTCGCCTCCAATCAGGTGGCGGTCACGGCACCGCTGATACGCAGAGTCGCGCCAAAGCCCACGATACCGTCAACATCAGCCGCGCCGAGGGTGAAGGATTTGACATACGCGTTGAAGGTCGCGCCACCAGATGAGTTGGGGAAATCAATATCCACCGCTTTCACCAGGCCCGTGCCGTAGCCCGTAATCAACTCCTGTTGACCAAGGTCGGTTTTGTCATAGTAGCCGCTTATGGTCAATTCGCCGCTGTCCTTGAACCCTTGCAGGAATTCCCTGTAGCCGCCCGTGCTATCCAGCGTGGTCGCGTCCAGTTCTTCGCTGTCAGGCGTAATTTCACCAATGCTTGTTAGCGAACCGATGTTCTTCGCATTGAAAGTGATAGTAGTACCCAGTGCCCTGGTTTTAGCCATGATTTTTTACTCCTCTACTGATAGATTTTTTGTTC
>CAYXPO010000833.1:0-2356 GCA_964466925.1 uncultured Nitrospirales bacterium | reverse complement strand
ACGGATGAAGCCCTCTACACGGACATGGACGGTGCGCTCCGCACGGCGGTGACGCAGACGGCCGGAGACCTCTATGTGTTGGTGAACCGCAGCACGCTGGGCCTGTCGGAAGCGGAAATTGTGTTCAACGTGCGGCATGCGGCCACCGCGATTGCGAAGGAGGAAAAGGCCGCCCGGGAAGCGCTGTTGCAGGAGGGTTCCCGCAGCCTCGAGGACAAAGCGGGCCGTGCGCGGGGCGTGGCGGGCAATGCCCGTCTGCTGGGCTTCAATGAAGGCGTCACGTTGTTGTCGGCCCTGCGGCTCGGTGTGGACATGGGGGTCATGCCGGCCTTGGACCTGAATCAGGTGGATGAATTACTGATGGCGTCGCAAGGCGCGCATATTGAAATACACAAAGGCAAACCCTGCGATGCGCTCGCGTTGAGCATGGCGCGCGCGGATTTGTTCCGGAGCAAGGTCGCGGGCAATTGAAAACGATACGGCGCGCTCCGGCGCGGACGGGAAAGGCATAGTGCATGGGAATGTGGGAACGCTTTACGGAAAGGGCGCGGCATGTGGTCAGCGCGGCGCGCGAAGAAGCCACGCGCCTGGGCAGCGAGTATGTGCGCACGGAACACATCCTGCTTGGCCTTTGCCGTGAGCCGGAGGGCATTGCGGCCCGGGCGCTGGGGAACCTGGGGATTGACGTGGACGCGCTGGCGGCGGAAATTGAGCAGCAGGTGCAGGTGGGGGCCGCCGTGGTGTCAAGCGATGACATCGCATTCACGCCGCGTGCGAAAAAAGTGCTGGAACTGGCCGTCGAGGAGGCACGCCGCTTCAATCACAGCTATATTGGCACCGAACACATCTTGTTGGGCCTTCTGAAAGAAGGAGAGGGCATTGCGGCCAAGGTGCTCCAGGACATGAAAGTGGATTTGGGGCGGGTGCAGGCGGAGGTGATCCGGCTGTTGGGCGATCAAGGCCATGCGGGCGGCCCGGAAGCACAGTCGGGGAAAAAATCGCAGACACCGGCGCTGGATGCGTTTGGCCGGGACCTCACCGCTCTGGCGAAGGAGAACAAGCTGGACCCGGTCATCGGACGGGAGGCGGAAATTGAACGGGTAATCCAGGTGCTCAGCCGCCGCACGAAAAACAATCCGGTACTCATCGGCGAGGCCGGCGTGGGGAAGACCGCGATTGTGGAAGGGCTTGCCCAGGCGATTATTAAGGGCGATGTGCCCGACTTGCTGTTGAAACGCCGCGTGCTGACCCTGGACCTGGCCGGCTTGGTGGCGGGCACCAAATACCGGGGCCAGTTTGAAGAGCGCTTGAAGTCGGTGATGAAGGAAATCCGCCGCGCGGACAATATCATCCTGTTCATTGATGAATTGCACACGATTGTGGGGGCGGGCGCGGCGGAGGGCGCGGTGGATGCCGCCAACATGCTCAAGCCGTCGCTGGCGCGCGGCGAACTGCAATGCATCGGCGCCACCACCCTCGACGAATTCCGCAAATATATCGAAAAGGACGCCGCGCTGGCCCGCCGGTTCCAAAAGATCATGGTGGACGCCCCGACGGTGCCCCAGACCATCGAGATTATCCGTGGTCTGCGCGACAAGTACGAGGCGCACCACCGCGTGAAGTTTTCCGATGAAGCGGTGACCGCCGCCGCGCGCCTTTCCCATCAGTACATCACGGACCGGTATCTTCCGGACAAGGCGGTGGACGTCATTGATGAAGCGGGCAGCCGCGCGCGCTTGAAAATCACCACACGCCCCCCCGAACTCAAAGACATCGAGCGGGAGATTGAAGCGGTCACGCAGGAAAAGGAAGCGGCAATCCGGCATCAGGAGTATGAAAAGGCCGCCTCCTTCCGGGACAAAGAGCGCCGGCTCATCGCGAAGCTGGATGAAAAGAAGCACGAGTGGGAGCGCAAGCGCGATTCGTCGGAAACCGTCGTGACCGAAGAGGACATCGCCTATATCGTGTCCAAGTGGACGGGAATTCCGCTCACCAAACTCGAGGAGCGGGAATCCGAACGCCTGTTGCGCATGCGCGAAGAGCTGCATAAAACCGTCGTGGGGCAGGACGAGGCGTTGGATGCCATCACGCGCGCGATTCAGCGGTCCCGGTCGGGGCTGCGCAACCTCAACCGTCCGGTCGGCTCGTTTTTGCTGCTGGGGCCGACGGGGGTCGGAAAGACGCTGCTGGCCAAGGCGCTGGCCAGTTTCCTCTTTGGCAACGAGGAAGCGCTTATCACGATTGACATGTCCGAGTACATGGAAAAATTCTCCGTGTCGCGGTTGATGGGGGCGCCCCCGGGCTACGTGGGCTATAACGAAGGCGGGCAACTTACCGAACAGGTGCGCCGCCGTCC
>CAYXPO010000832.1:0-2358 GCA_964466925.1 uncultured Nitrospirales bacterium | reverse complement strand
CCCAGGTGGGAAACCAAGTCCCGTTTATTTCCACATACTTGTCGAGTTCAAGCGAAGTCTCCAGGTGAAACAGATCGAAGGGATCGCCCGGATAAAGGCTTTTAAGTTCTTCCCTGGATACATCCACGCAATAACCCATATTGATCGTTTTGGGCCGTTTTTGCTCATCAAACCACACATCCAGGCGTTCCGGGCTGTCATAAGGGAACCAATGGGTCAGGACCCATTGTCCATTTCGCAACGACACACTGCTTTCTCCTTTTGACATAAACTGTTCCAGAGAAGGCCAACATCCCCCCTGAAATATCATATCGGGCGAAAGATAAGCGCCTTCAGGGATGGGCCATGACTTTTTCCCTCCCACATCGGCTACACTGTACTGGTCTCTTTGTTTTGTCTTATCAAAATCTTCGCGTGTAGTTATTACCCCTTCATAAAAGGCCACGTGAAAACGCACATTGACCAGTTCTTTCTCCTTCGGATTCTTTAGTTTGGCGCTGTATTCCATGTAACGATTGCCCCCTTCAAAACGATAGGTGATCTGTGTTTCCTTAGGGGTGTTCGGATCTCTTCCAGGTATGCCATACCAGTATTGATTAATGGTATAAGTGCCCGAAAAACTTTTCAGGCTGCGCGACCACTCAAGCAGCGCATCATGATAAGCAACGGCTTCCAGGGACTCAAATACAGTAGCCGCCCCGGTGGCCTCAAGGCTAAACGCCCAAAAAACAACTATTAACGCCCTAGAATTGATCATATAGATGAAACAAAATGGAATGGAATGACCTTTTCATTTTACATCCCTTTCTGTTGTATGGAGCACCTCTTTTGCAACGCTGAAAACAGTTTGGCCCAGACAGTACTGAATGTCAAGAACAAAGTTGTATCAATATGGTGGTTTCTATTTACATTCTACAACTCTAAAAACCACGACCAGTTCGTCTGAATTATCGTTAATGCTCGTGCCGGTGGTGCAGGTCGGGCCAATGGGGATGGGCGTGGACCAGGGGGGCATGGGCATGTTCGTGGGTGTGGAGGTGGTGTCCGGGCAGGCCGTCATGGGTGTGCTGATGATGCTCGTCGTCGTGGCGGTGGTCATGGAGATGGACGGTGGCCGTGTGGGCGTGTTCGTGGCCGTGGTGGTCTTTCCAGAGGCAAACGAGCGCGGCCAGCAGCATCAGAAAAGCCATGCTCTGCATCAGGCTGATGCTTTCGCCCAGCCAAAGCAAGGATAGCGCGATACCGAAAAAGGGGGCACTCGAGAATAGCATCTGGGAGCGGGTGGCGCCGAGCACTTGGGCGGAGGAAATGTACAGAACGATGCTGGCCCCGTAGGCGAGGCCGCCCAACACCAGCGCCAATCCCCAGCGTGTACTCAGGTCCACCGGAAACAACGCCAGCCCAATCGCGAGGTTGGCGAGTCCGGCGATAAGGCCCTTCCAGAAGGTGGTGGCTTCCGGCGCAATGCCGTCAATGGAGGCGGTGAGATTGTTGTCCAAGCCCCAGGCGATGGCCGCGCCGCCCACGCACAGAATGCCCCAGAGGCCGGCCCAGCCCCGGTCCAGGCTGAGCAGAATCCCGGCCAGCAACACCCCGGCATTGCCGAGCCAGGTCCACCGGCCCAGATGTTCCCGGAAAAAGAGGACGGCGAGGATGGCGGTCGCGGTGGTTTCCAGATTCAGCCACATCGAGACCGAAGCCGCCTGCGAAATGCGGAGTCCCAGCAGCAAAAGTACGGGGCCGATAATTCCCCCGAAGAGTATGGCCCCCAAAAGCATGAGACGGTTGCGGCGGTTGGCGGGAAGTGTGGGGTTGCGCCGCCACCACTGACGGGAAATATAGGGCGTCAGGAAGAGCGCTGCACCGAGGTACAGCAAACCGGCAAGTTGGTTTTCCTGCAACCCCTGGAGCAGGCTCTTGGAGAATGGCGTGGCCATGCCGAACAAGCCGGCGGCGGTCAAGGCCAATATAATGGCGCGCAATTTCATGTTTCGTTACCCGGTATCCAGAACCCCGGCATTTCCAGAGTCATCCTTGTATACTATACAATGATGCCTGCATCATTAGGAACTGTCCGAACTCAAAGTATATGGATTGGAAAGATACGTTGCATGGAAAAGCTTCATCTGTTGTGCAATGCGCACTTGGACCCGGTGTGGATGTGGGAGTGGGAAGAAGGCGCGGCGGAGGCGTTGTCCACGTTCCGCACGGCGGCGGACTTATGTGAGGAATTCGAGGGGTTCGTTTTCAATCACAACGAGGTGACGCTCTATGCCTGGGTGGAGGAATTCGAGCCGGAATTGTTCGCGCGCATTCAACGGCTGGTGAAAGAGGGGAAGTGGCACATCATGGGCGGGT
>CAYXPO010000831.1:0-2362 GCA_964466925.1 uncultured Nitrospirales bacterium | reverse complement strand
CCCAATCTTGGGGATTGTAATCGGCGGAGTGGGCGGTGCAAGACATATCTCCGGGGCCTGACGCGTAACCATCTTCCGTTCTAGATTTACAGTGAAAACCATCGGAATTAAAGAATTGGACGATGCGCAGGACTTCACTTAATCCAATGCGGCCATTGTGATCGTAATCGGCACTGTGGGTTCCGTCACAAGTCAGGTCAATGGAACCTTCCTGTACTTCAATGGCCCCAATGTCCACCGTGCCGTTGCGCACACGCGGACAACAGGTTAGCCGGGCATCATAGCAAGGACTTCCTACAAAATTTGGATTAAACAACAATGAGGTATCCCCTGCATCAATTGCGGGACTGCCTACTTGAGGAATGTAAATATTCTGAGGACTAAATGGACGCCCTTCGTGATTCATTGTGAACTGAAGCAGTGGTGATAATGGCGAGGCCGAGTAGCCCAATACATCGGAGATCAAATAGCCATTACCGCCCTCTGAAACGCCTATTAAATTGTGCCCAAGGCTATTGATTGTTCCTGAGATATCAACACAGAGAGGTGATGTTGATGCGATGTTTCCAGCTAGAACACAATTCCCGATGGTACACAGACCTCCGTTCACGGAAATTCCGCCACCGCAGCCCGTGCCCGTTGTAGCGGCGGTGTTCTGCGTGATGGTGCAATTTAGAAGATACGCTTCACCGCCTGTCATATATAATGCCCCGCCCGAACGACCAGCCGAATTCTGACCAAATGTACACATGGTGGCATAGAGACTGCCGGACTCAAGATAAATAGCTCCGCCATCCGATGTAGCAGAATTTTCCTTTACCGAACATCCAAACATTTCTACATGGGCACCCCCTGTAATATACAAAGATCCACCACGGGCCGAGGAATTACTCAGAAAGCCGACACTATCAAATGAAACAACACCGCCATCGCTATACAACATGCCTCCCCCCATAGATGCATGACTAATGGAAAAAGTGCTGTTTTGACTGAAAACAAGGCACCCATGATCGTTATAAACAGCACCACCGCGGCCTTCGGCGCTACCACCAACAACCTCGTCATGTTCAACATAGACAAAGCCATGGTCATTGTAGATTGCACCCCCATCTTTTTCCGAGTCGCCCGATAATGAAGCGTCGACATATAACTCTGCATGATCCACATAAATACAACCCCCAGCTTCAGTGGCCACTCCACTTTGAAAGGAGCAGTATGCCAAACCTACTTCGGCCCCTGGATGAATATACATGCATGCGCCCTGATCCGCATATATCGCATGGGATGACGGACCTCCATCGTTTATAGATATACCTTCAATATATAGACGCACACCTGATGCCACATCAAGCACTCGATATCTATTTGGCGCCAATACCCTAAAAATAATATGTGCATTTTCAGGAGCTACAATTTTTAAATGATCAGAAATACTAAGTGAAGACTTAATATTCAGCAACCCTGAATAGCCATCACCAATCACGACCGGATATTCAAAACTAATCCTATCTTCTCCTGGCAAGAGATTGGCCTCATCAATTGCTGAACGCAGTGATACTGTTCCTCGTTCCGTTAAGGCTACACCATCACCTAGATTTATATCAGGAAGGTCATCTATTTCGTTTACAACGAACTCGATGGCAGACGCGGACATGCACCATAGCACAAATATCGGCATGCCAACATATAGTGTTCTTTGTATGTGTTTACCATTCATAAAGGTGGAATCCTCCGTTTTTGAAAGGGAAAAGGGCGTATCCGAAATGAGTATAGCCGAGGGATTTGTCGAATCGGAACGGGCCTGTCTGTTTCATGGCATGAACCCCTGTCACTAAACTGTATCACCTCTACATTGGCTAGTATACGCATTCCAAGGGTTTTGCGCAACTGTTTTTGGAACGGGTATCGTGTGCCGGGAGCCGGGAAAGGGGCTTTACAGTAGATTTTATCCACAGATTTCGCAGAGGGCCACAGATTGGATGACGAGCGGCACGGGACTGAATTGTGAATCCGGCTTCTTTCTTCGCGTCAAGCGTTTCGCCGGACATGTCGTCGGCGGGTGCGTCGTGGCGCGTTGCGGAACACGGGATAGGGAACCACGAAATACACGAAAGAAACGAAAGGGGGCGATGTTGGGTATCGGGGGAGGGAGTGTGGAACAGGAAGACTATGGAGTGCGGTAGCTTGCTACCGCTTTTCCCCTCTTCTTACACCAGGGCCTGGGGTAAACGCCGGGGGGCGGATTGCAGAATGGCGATTGCGGAGTGCAGAGTGCGGAGTGAGGGGAAGTGGAAGGAACGTCTTTGGTTCGAAGGGTGCTGCGAGGGGGGACAGGTTTTTTTAACGCCAAGGCGGCAAGGCG
>CAYXPO010000830.1:0-2362 GCA_964466925.1 uncultured Nitrospirales bacterium | reverse complement strand
TTGACGGACGCCGCGTGGACGCCAAGCCGGAAGGCAACATGCTCATTTGCATCAACGAAGACAAGCCGCTGGTCTTGGGCCGTGTGTGCACGAAAATAGGCGAGGCGGGCGTCAACATCGCCAACCTTATGCTGGGGCGCGACGAACGCGGCGGCCACGCCTTGACCGTGCTCAACCTGGACCAAGCCATCAGCGAAGACGTTTTGGCCTCCGTGCAGGCCATTCCGTATGTAACCGAAGTCCGGCGGGTGACCTTGCCGGAATCCAACTAACGTTTTATCCCCAACAAACTCAGAGCAACCCTCTTCTCGTGCAAAAGGAGTAACCGCATGAGTCAGTATCAGTTTATTCACGTTCCAAAGGGTGAAAAAATCGCCGTGCAACCGGGGGGGGCGCTGCAAACCCCCGATCACCCCATCATCGGGTTCATTGAGGGCGACGGCACCGGCCCGGATATCTGGCGGGCGTCCAAATACCTTTTTGACGCCGCCGTGAAGCATTGTTACGGTGAAAAACGCCATGTCGCCTGGATGGAAATTTTCGCGGGCGAGAAGGCCAACGCCGTCTGCGGTTCCTATATGCCGGAAGAAACCCTGGATGCCATCCGCGAATTCCAAGTGGCCATCAAAGGTCCGCTGACCACCCCCATCGGCGGCGGATTCCGCAGCCTGAACGTCACCTTGCGCCAAAAACTGGACCTGTTTGCCTGTGTGCGGCCCGTGCGTTATTTCGAGGGCGTGCCCAGCCCGGTGGTCCATCCGCAGCATGTGGACATGATCATCTTCCGGGAAAACACGGAAGACGTTTACGCGGGTTTTGAATTGCCCCAGGGCTCCCCCGAGGCCGGCAAGCTGCTGCAGTTTTGCCGAAAGGAATTCGGCTGGGATATCCGGGACGATTCCGGCGTGGGCGTGAAGCCCATCAGCGTCACCGGCTCCAAACGCCTGATTCGGGCGGCCATTCACCATGCCATTCGCCAGAAACGCAAATCGGTGACCCTGGTGCACAAGGGCAATATCATGAAATACACGGAAGGCGCCTTCATGAAATGGGGGTATGACTTGGTGCGCGAGGAGTTCGCGGACGTGGCGGTCGGCTGGGACGACTGCAAGGGCAATCCCGGAGACAAAATCCTGGTGAAAGACACCATCGCGGACATTTTCCTCCAGCAGATTCTTACCCGCCCGAAAGAATTCGATGTGATCGCCACCATGAACCTGAACGGCGACTATATGAGCGACGCGCTCGCCGCGCAGGTGGGCGGCATCGGCATTGCGCCCGGCGCGAATATCAATTATGAAACCGGCGCCGCTTTATTTGAAGCCACCCACGGCACCGCCCCCAAATACGCCAACCTTGACAAGGTGAACCCCAGCAGCCTGGTCTTGTCCGGCGTGATGATGTTTGAATATATCGGCTGGCAGGAAGTGGCGGAGGCCCTGGTCAACGCCATGACGAAGACCTACAAGGCCAAGACGGTCACCTATGATTTTGCCCGGCTGATGCAAGGCGCCACGGAACTTAAATGCAGCGAATTTGCCCAGGCGGTCGCGGGCAATCTGTAAATTTTGAAAATTTCCGGTTTTCGTTTTGTAACATGACACCGGCGGCATGTGAATGGTATTATGGGAGTGCATAACCATGTTTTGTGAACGATACTATGTCAGATTTTTTACCTATTGAACCGGATATCCGGGCCGGCGAAACCCGGGCGCGGCTGGAGCAACTCCATCGTTTTGCGCAGGTCGGGCGGTGTGTGAATGGCGTCACGCATGACGTTAACAATGCCTTGGGGGCCATCCTGGCCTATGCGGAACTTATCGCGCTCGATGAATCGCTTAATGCCGAATCCCAGCGTATGGCCAATGAAATCATCCATAATGTCGGCAAATGCACGGAGCTGGTGGCCCGGCTCACGGATATCGCGCGTGATGAGAAACCATCGGTAAGTATCATAGAACTGGGCGCCATCGTGAAACGCGCGCTGTTGCTGCGTTCCTATTCCCTGCGCGTGGCAAAAATCAAGGTTGAGACGGACATCCAGGAAGGCCTGCCCTCCATCGAGGCCGATGTGCCCAAATTGCAGCTTGCGTTCATCCACCTGTTGTTTAACGCCCAGGAAGCGCTGGAGCAATGCACGGACAAACGGATACGCGTCCGGGTGTATCAGGAAGGCGAACACTTGGCCGCGGAAATTTGGAATTCCGCCCCGGGCTTGGAGGCCATCCGCCCGGAACACCTGGCCGTTCCGTACACCACCTCAAAAGAAGGTTTTCATTTTGGATTGAGCCTGCCGGCCGTCCTGCGCTATGTCACCCTGCACAAGGGAACCTTGACCTGCACGGCGGACCGGGGCTTTGTC
>CAYXPO010000829.1:0-2370 GCA_964466925.1 uncultured Nitrospirales bacterium | reverse complement strand
GCCTGCTTCCAACATCCGCATCATCATGGAGGTGCCCGAGCGCGGGAGTCCGGAGACTACCGTGATGAAATCCCTTTTCGAGGGGGTTTGCCCGGGGGAGATCGATGTCATCTTATCCGCCTGTTCACAATACTGTGTGTTGTGCAGAAGAAATAATGCCGCAAGAGGCGGAGGGGATGCAAAACGCGGGAGATTTCTTTGGGTAAATTCGTTTGCCGGGCGGGAAATGCGTTATGATGCCGTTCTGATTAAACTGGAAGTGCATGACGCGAACAGGTTTGCTTAGGACGCAGGGCGATGGTAAGGAAAAGTATGCAGCGCAGTGATTATTTCCCGTTTGGATTGCCGGTATCCCGCGAGGCGTGTGAACGGTACGGCATTGATGATCTGTATGATGCCCCGGGGCGGCATGCGGCGTCACGGGTGCGTGCGGCGCGGGAATTGGCGGCGCGGATGAATGCGCGGCGTGATTTTACGCGTCCGAAGGTGCTGCCGGCCCGCGCGGGGGAGTTGCTGTGCGCCGGGTTGTTCACGGAGATTCTCCGGTATGTGACGGACATATATTGCGCGGAGGTATGCCCCAACGCCTTGCGGCGCAACCTGGAATGGACCGCCCAGTCGTATGGAGAGGCGGTGGCGGAGCGTCCCTTACCGGTATTTGTGGGGTTGTTTCCGCCAGAAAGCGTCCGGCGGGGGCGCGAGCGCGAGATGGATTTTTTAGCGGCGGAGACGGTTCCGCTCTCCCGCCGGGAAGTGATATTGCGGGAAATGGTGTTGCTTCACCTGTCGAATGAGAATCCCGCGTTGCAGGCCTATCAAGAGCTGTACGACGAGTCGGAGATAAAACACCGGTCGCCGTATGAGCCGCTGTTGAACACGGTGGAGACGTTTTTTAATGGATTGCCGCCGTTTCCGGAGACGGGGCAAAAACTGCTTGCCATGCTGCGGGCGCCCATGCGGCACAGCCCGCATTCAATTGAAGACCAATTGGACTACATCCGGCGGCATTGGCAACAGGTTTTGCCGGAGGAGTTGTTTGAGCAGCTTTTGCGGGCCCAGGACGTATTAAAGGAAGAAGTGGTGATGCGGGGGCATGGTCCTGGAGCGGTGCGTCCGCTCGAATTCGGCTGGTTGGCGGAATTGGGCTATGCGGAACCAGAAGCATTCAGCCGGGACCGGGATTGGATGCCGAACCTGGTGCTGATGGCCAAATCGGTGTATGTGTGGCTCGATCAACTGGCGAAAAAGTATCAGCGGTCCATCACGCGGCTGGACGAGATTCCGGACGAAGAACTGGACTGTTTGGGGCGTTGGGGTTTTTCGGGGCTGTGGCTGATTGGGATTTGGGAACGTTCGCCCGCATCGAGTGAGATCAAACAGCGCACGGGGAATCCGGAAGCGCTGGCGTCCGCGTATTCGGTGTATGATTACGTGATTGCCCAGGCGCTTGGGGGCGAGGATGCGTACCGTACTCTGGCGGAGCGTGCTTGGCGGCGGGGCATCCGGCTCGCGAGCGACATGGTGCCCAATCATGTGGGGCTGTACTCGAAATGGGTGGTGGAGCATCCGGATTGGTTTATTCAACTGCCGTATCCTCCGTATCCGGTGTACCGGTATACGGGGCCTAATCTTTCGCCGGATTCCCGCATTGGACTGTATATCGAAGATGGCTATTGGGATCGCCGGGACGCGGCGGTGGTGTTCAAGCGGGTGGACCATGCCACGGGCGAAACGCGGTACATTTATCATGGCAATGATGGGACCAATATGCCGTGGAATGACACGGCGCAATTGAACTTCTTGATTCCGGAGGTGCGCGAAGCGGTCATTCAGACCATTTTGCATGTGGCGCGGAATTTCCCGATTATCCGGTTTGACGCGGCGATGACGCTGGCCAAGCGGCATTATCAGCGGTTGTGGTTCCCAAAGGCGGGGGACGCAGGGGCGATTCCGTCGCGCGCGGAACATGGCATGAGCAAGGCGCGCTTTGACGAAGTGTTCCCGAAAGAGTTTTGGCGGGAGGTGGTGGACCGGGTGTCGGTGGAAGCGCCGGACACACTATTGCTGGCCGAGGCCTTCTGGCTGATGGAAGGCTATTTTGTGCGGACGCTGGGAATGCACCGGGTGTACAACAGCGCTTTCATGAACATGCTGAAGATGGAGGACAACGCGAATTACCGCCAGACCATCAAAAACGTGCTGGAATTCAGCCCGGAAGTGCTTCAGCGGTTCGTGAATTTCATGAACAATCCGGATGAGGAAACCGCCGAGGCGCAGTTTGGACAGGGCGACAAATATTTCGGCATCGCCCTGTTGATGGTGACGATGCCGGGGCTGCCCTTGTTCGGCCATGGACAGAGCGAAGGGTTT
>CAYXPO010000828.1:0-2379 GCA_964466925.1 uncultured Nitrospirales bacterium | reverse complement strand
CAGCCAGGGAATTTGCACACAGGCACTCCCCCACTCCGCCGATTCGAAGAATCCCTCGCTGAAGCGCGTATATTCGGGGGCGATGTCAGGAACCATTCCGTTTTCGATCTGGGATTCCGTGGTGTCACGGCAGATTTTGCGATACAGGCCCGATACATCGAAATGGTAGAAAATGGACGGCCCCATCAGATGCGGCACTTCAAGCCAGCCCAGCTTCTCACGGTGCGGGCAATCGGTCAGCACGCTTTGAAGATTACTGCGCACGGAACGGTTGATCATGGCTTCGATATCGTTGAAAAGAGGGTTATCGCACTGGAATGATCCCGCCAAGGGCGCGGCACTGGTCACAAAATCCGCCCCGGCTTCAAGCAGGACAGGCCGCGTCCCGTTTTGCGGTGTATCCTCCGGACGATCTACACCTTTGATGAACAAATATTGGAACCCGAAATAGGTGAACCGGGGGCGAAACACCTCCTCCCCCCCGCCTTTCAACGTATAGGTGTAGGAGTGGCCCTTCCAAGGCGCGTCAGGCAGTTCGGAGACTTCGATCTTGACACTTTGACCGGCTATCCCGCGCACCTTGATGAAGGGGCGCGCGGAGAGGTTCTGGCCGAGATCCACCCAATAGGCCCCATCGCCCGTGCGTTTACAGGACGCCGCTGGTATCGTATCCGCCACGGTGACCGGCGGTGCTTCCGAAACACGCAACACCCCGCCGGGGCCATCCACAAGCTGGACGGGCGCCCATTGGGTATCATCAAACTCCGGCGTATCCCAGCCGGGCTGTTCCAGCCGCGCATCATAATCCTCCCCGCCATAAATACAACTGAATGTGATTGGGCTGTGCGCTGTTTTCCATGTGGCATCCGAGACAACAATCTCTGAAGTCCCGTCCGTGTAATCCAACTGCATTTGCAGAATGAGTTTCGGATCGCCGAAGGAACCCTTGAATTTTACGTACCGCCCGCCGTTCACGTTATACATGCCATTGCCCAGCATGACGCCGAGCGCATTCCGCCCCGGATGCACCGAGGCGGTGATATCGAAGGGAACATACAGGCAGGTTTTCCGGTAATTCGTCCATCCGGGATCGAGAAAATGATTACCCGCCTTGGCGCCATTGAGCGATAGTTCGAAGTGTCCCAGCCCGCAAACGAACACCACGGCTTTTTTAATGGGTTTGTCCGCTGGAGTAAACACCTTCCGGAAAATCGGCAGTTCCGGCCCCTCGCCGCCAATCCACCGGGCCTTCCATTCTTCAGGGGATAAGGCAGCCGCCACATCGTGGTTTGCAGGGGACGGTGCAGGAGCAACAGCCCAAGCCTGTATCGCAAGCACACATGCCGTTACCATGTATATCAAGAAGGCCCTCTTAACGGAAAAAAGCATGGTTGTTTCTCCCTATTCCATCGCCAGATTAGTATATACTTTTCAGCGAACGACAAAAACGAAACGTACCCAGAATGTGCTATACTATAACTCATGAAAGCCGAGGTATAAAATGACATATCAAGGGTATATCCAAAATGGAGCGCTAGTGCTCGATGCCCCGATAGATCTGCCTGAAGGGAGCCGTGTTGAATGCGTTGTTCATGCCGTCGAGAAACAAGAGTCAAATTTCATGCACCATAAGGGAGGACTATACGACGACTTATTGGAATTCGCAGGGAAAGTGTCTGGTTTGCCGGAAGATGCTTCCGAAAATGTTGAGCATTATTTATATGGGTGCCACAAACTATGAAGGCCGTTTTTGCAGACACCTCGTTTTTTATCGCGTTTCTGTGCCATAATTACAAACACCATAAACAAGCCCTGAATCTAATGGCTACATTAGAAGAACCCATTGTCACGACAAAATGGATTTTGGCCGAACTCGGAAGTTTTCTTAGCAAAGGCACTGATCGTGCACTTTTTGCAAATCTAATTGAAAAATTGTTACGCCATCCCCATGTGCGAATTCTGTCAGCGGACGATAGTTCATTTAAGGCGGGAATCGCGTTATTCAACAAACGTCATGATAAGGACTGGTCATTAATTGACTGTATTTCTTTCGCTATTATGCAACAATTGGAATTAACACATGCATTGACGGCAGATCGGCATTTTCAACAGGCAGGCAACATGTTGTTGATTCCGTAAATCCAATCATCTCATGTGACATACTGGTCTCCCATAAAGGATATCCCATGGAAAAAGTCAAACTCGACAATCAACCTTTCATCTATCCAATGCCGGTGGTGATTGTAGGGGCGGAGGTGGAGGGGAAACCGAACTATATGACGGCGGCCTGGGTGACGCCGGTGAATTTCAAGCCGGTGATGATCCAGGACATTCCCCAAAAATTTATAGCGGGAATAGGGGTAGCGAGTCATTAGGCAA
>CAYXPO010000827.1:0-2379 GCA_964466925.1 uncultured Nitrospirales bacterium | reverse complement strand
GTTGCTTTGCGATCCGGTCAGTACGTTCACCGAAACGCCGAGGGGTTCGAGCAGGAAGCGCAGGTGCAGGCCGTGCTGCTCCGCGAGGATTTCCGTGGGGGCCATGAGCGCGGTCTGATAACCGCCGTCCACCGCCACCGCGATGGCGTGCAGGGCCACGGCGGTTTTCCCGCAGCCGACGTCGCCTTGCAGCAGGCGGAGCATGGGCCGGGGCGACGCCATATCCTTGAGGATATCGGACACGGCGCGATCCTGTGCGGCGGTTAATGCAAACGGCAACGCCTTGCCCAAGGCTTTCAGGCATGGGCCGTTGATGACATGCGGATGGCCGGTTTCCTCGTGCAGGCGTGCGGCGCGTTCACCAAGAATGGCCAATTGGATGCTGAGCAATTCCTCGTAGGCAAAGCGTTCACGGGCGGCCTCGCCTTCGGCAATTTCGGCGGGGAAATGGGCCTGCCGGATCGCCTCGCGCACCGGAGGGAAATGGTAGGTTTCGCGCAACGCGGGCGGCAGGGTTTCGTCCAGGGTATCGGTAAACGATTGCAGCGCGGCATGAATCCAGCGGCGCAGCATCCGCTGGTTCACGCCTTCCGTGAGCCGGTACACGGGCACGACGCAGCCCGTGTTCAGCCGGTCGTCTTCATCTCCGCTGAGCAATTCGTATTCGGGATTTTTCAGTGCCGGGCCTTTGTAATTCCCCACGGTGCCGGTAAAGAGGCCGCGTGCGCCAGGGCGAAATGCGGTATTGGCCATGAAGCCGCGTCCAAAAAATGTGGCGGTGATTGTGCCGGTGGCGTCCTTCAGGTTCACCACGGCGAGGGACATGCGCCCGCGGAGTTTTATATTGCGCGAGGAGACGATTTCCGCCTCGACGGTGATTGTTTCGCCCTCGCGAACCTCGGCGATGGGGGTGACGTGGCGGCGATCCTGATAGCCGCGCGGGAAATGGAAGAGCAGATCGCGAACGGTGGTTATGCCCAGGGCTGCGAGCAGTTCCGCGCGTTTGGGGCCGATACCGGGCATGCAGCCGATGGGATCGTTTAATGCAAAGAGATCATTGCTCATAATATTCCATTTCAGAAAATCAGAGGACGCATCTCCACTCGGGGAATCACCACGCGTGTGTCAGTCCCTGTTTTTCGGACAACTATACACGGCGGGGCGGGATGTTCAAAAATGGCTTCCCGTGCGGTGCGGGAAAAAACCACAGGAGGCAGCGCGTGTAGCGTATTTCAAAACAACCGATCATTCCCGGCCTCACGCTGGGAATGAGGGACTCTGTCGAGTGGATGTTCCCGCCTGCATCGTAATTCCCTCCCCAACATCATTTCTTCCCAAGGTGTCTTTACCAGGCCATATACGGATCAATGATGATCGGGAGGGTGGGGTCGCAGGGGCCGGTAATGTCGAAACCATAGGTATGGCTGTCGAAGAGGGTGAAGCGGCCGGGAATGATTTTCTTTTGGCCGTTGATTTCCTGGTGGATTTTGGGCGCGCCGTCCGTGAGCGGCGGCCATTCCGGCGCAAGATGGATTTGAAGCGCGCCTTCCGGGGTGAGTGTGAGCTTTTCAATGCCTTCATAGCGGAGGCGGATGACACGGGGGTCGGCGCCGGGGGCGATGTGGAAGGTGTATTTGAGGCCGGTGCGGCGTCCGGTGAGTTCCAGCGAAATGCCGGGGTAGAGGTTTTCGTACCAGACGGCGTTGTACGAGGGGACGTTTTCCCGGTGATTGGCGACGTCGCCGAGCATGTAGTTGAAGGTGCGCTCCGATTTTCCGCGGCCGGCGGGGATTGTGGGTGACGCACCGTCGAAGGTCAGGGAGAATTCGTGGAGGGCGGAAGGTTGGGCAACACGGGAATCGGGGGCTGGCGATGAAGTTTTGGGGTGAGGTTGGTGTAACTCCGGCTTGTCCGGCTTGTCCGGCTTGTCCAGTTGCACCGGCTGATCCGGCTGCTCCGGACGATGGACATCAGCGGGATTATTCCAGAAGAATTGAAACTTCGGCCCCTTATCCGTGATGCCGACATTCGCCCCCAGGCCGTCGAGGGCAAACTTGATGGTGGCATCGGGCCATTGCCCATCGTTTTGTACAAAGACGGAAGCTCCGGTCATGAACTTTTCAACGCGCGCCTTGGCTTCAGGATTCGCCGTCCCCGAAGCCCCGGCCGGAACACTCTTCGGCGCCTCAGCGGCATACCCCATGACCCCTAAGATCAGCATCAAAAAAAGAAAGAAATAAATGCTTACCCATGACCTCAGCAACGGCCTCATATTCTGTTCTCCCAAAAATAATGCGCAATAACATCCGTCCCGTGCATACCCTCCTCCACCACGCCTGAACACACCTTACACCTTCCCTGCGATGGGTGCAATAGGCA
>CAYXPO010000826.1:0-2389 GCA_964466925.1 uncultured Nitrospirales bacterium | reverse complement strand
GAGGGAAACGTGATGTGCAGCATTTTGCGAAAGCGTCCGGCCCCGTCCATTTCGGCTGCCTCATAGAGGTTCTGGTCCACTGAGGAGAGGGTGGCCAGGTAGATGATGCTTCCCCATCCCATGGATTTCCAGATGCCGCTGCCCACATACATGGTACGGAAATTCTGTGCTTGGGTGAGCAGATTGTTGGAGGCAACTCCAAAGCGCTCCAAAAAAATGCTGAACAGCCCGGAAGTGCGGGAAAAATCAACGATGATTCCGCACATGACCACCAGCGAGATAAAATGGGGCATGTAGCTGATGGTCTGCACGGTTTTCTTGAAGGGCGCAGCCTTCACCTCATTGATCAACAGGGCGAGAAAAATCGGCATCGGGAAGCCGAACAGGATATCATAGGCATTGAGGAGCAGCGTATTCCGAATGGTGCGCCACGCGTAGGGACCCGTCAGAAAATTCACCAGATGCTTGGTGCCAACCCAGTCGCTGCCCAAAAAGCCTCGCGCCGGCATGTAGTTCTGAAAGGCGATTACCGTCCCTCCCATGGGGATGTAGTGGAAGATCAGGTAGTACGCCATAATGGGCACCGCCATCAGGTATACATAACGATTGGCGCTGATATCCCGGAGCAGTCGGGCAACAAAGCGCTTGTTCTTTTCACCGTTACGCATGATGCCCGATGCCGATTGCATGGATAGCATAACCAAAGCCCCCTTCTTGATCGTTTCATCCGCACTCGAAGTGTACCCTGGGGGCGACGGCCGGCACAACTTGTGCTTTCTTAGCCGCTTTGTTATTTCCGGCTTTATCACATTGCGCAGATGTGTATTTTCTTTCGAGGTTTGTTTCCCACGGCAACCCCGTCTATGTCCTCCGGCACCGACCCTGGGCGAGGCGGGGCGGTAGATCGTATATTTACAAATACCTGCAGGAAAAACACATGTCAATTCGCTGTTATCACAAGGGCGAATTGCTTTTACAAATTGAGGCTTCGTATTCAATCCATTATATTGGAATCACGCAGAAATCCACCCCAAATACATCATGGAGGTGCCCTATGAAAAGACGAATGCTCGTGATGCTCCTGCTGTTGACCATGGCCATCGGGTTGTCGGGAACGCCCGGCGCCGGCGCGGAGACACCGCCTACGGAAGGCCAGGAAGCCCGCGAATCCATGTATCCTGTGGTAGAGGACGGTTCCATCACCCTGGATTATTGGCTTCCGATCCATGTGAACGCAACCAAGTTCATCACCAGCTACGCGGACAACGAAGCGTATCAGGAACTGCAAAAGAAGACCGGAATCAACATCAACTTCATTCACCCCGCCTCCGGCCAAGAAGCGGAGCAGTTTAACCTCCTCATGGCCTCCGGCGACCTTCCGGACATGATTCAGTCCACCCAGCGCTATAACGGCGGTGCGGCCAAGGCGGTACAGGATGGCGTGTTTCTGGATTTGACCGACTACCTGGAAGAATTCGCCCCCGATTACTACGGGCTGATTACCGCTGACGCCGATATCCGAAGGGAGTTTTTCGACGAAAGCGGCAGAGTTCCAGCCTTTTACAAGGTGGTCAGCACCCCTAACAAGCCCTGGTGCCGGCCTATTCTGCGCCAGGATTGGTTGGAGGAATTCGGCATGGAGCCGCCCGTGACCCTGGCGGATTATGAGGCGTACTTCATGGCCGTCCTGGACAACAAGCCTGGGGTGGTTCCCTTCTATCTGCCCAAGCACGGAACCGGCGCCGATATCAATAAGGAAGAAATCTTCTACGGCGCCTTCAACATCCTACCGGAATGGCTGGTTACCGACGGACAGATCCGCTACGGCAATGCGGATCCCGCCCTGCTGGACTACCTGACCACAATGAACGATTGGTACAACAAAGGATACATCTCCAAGGACTTTCCTTCCATTGACGACAAGCAGGTTTGGGCCCAGTTCGATACCGGCAAAGCGGGCATGTATCTGGACGCCACCAACGCTTCCCTGACCCGCACGGCCGAGCTTCCGCTGGAAATCGACTGCTGCCCGTACCCCCGGCTGGAAGCGGACAGCAAGCTGCACTGCCTGATCCCCACGTGGAAAAAGGACAGTGGCGACAGCGCCGCAGTTTCTGCCACCAGCGACAACAAGGAAGCCGCCATCCTGTTCCTCAACTACGGCTATTCCCCCGAGGGTTCCATGATCTACAACTACGGCGTGGAGGGCGTGACCTACAACATGGTCGAGGGCGAGCCCGTATACACCGACTATGTGATGAAGCATCCGCTGTATTCACCCGTAAACTGCAACTACATCCTGCGCATCCATTTCGGACCCAAGCTTGGCATGGACGACCTGGTAGCCAACCCGAACATCATTAAAAGCCCTGCCGATGTGGCATTCCGC
>CAYXPO010000825.1:0-2392 GCA_964466925.1 uncultured Nitrospirales bacterium | reverse complement strand
CGGGGAGGTTTGGCACCTCGATGTCGGCTCGTCACATCCTGGGGCTGAAGCAGGTCCCAAGGGTTCGTCTGTTCGCCGATTAAAGTGGCACGCGAGCTGGGTTTAGAACGTCGTGAGACAGTTCGGTCCCTATCCTCTGCGGGCGTAGGAGATTTGAGGGATTCTGCCTCTAGTACGAGAGGACCGAGGTGGACGGACCTCTGGTGATCCGGTTGTCACGCCAGTGGCACCGCCGGGTAGCTATGTCCGGACGGGATAAGCGCTGAAAGCATCTAAGCACGAAACCCATCCCAAGATAAGATCTCCCAGACCGTAAGGTCTCTAAAGGGTCCTGATAGACCATCAGGTTGATAGGCTGGAGGTGGAAGCGCGGTGACGCGTTAAGCTGACCAGTACTAAGTACCCGTGCGGCTTGGTCTTAGTAATTATACAGTCAAAATCATGGCTGTCCTTCGGATGTACTTCCGTGGATGGTCCGTTTGCGATTTTCTCCCTTGCATTCTCTGTCAAAACCAATTTGAATCGCCGTGCGTGGAAGCGGTCCCCTTGGACTGCGGAGCATGGCAGGCGGCTTTTTGCCGGTGACTATGGCGATGGGGCCACACCCGTTCCCATTCCGAACACGGAAGTTAAGACCATCAGCGCCCATGGTACTGCGCGGGAAACTGCGTGGGAGAGTAGGACGTTGCCGGCGCAATATTAAACGCCCTGAGTTTTTCGGAACTCAGGGCGTTTTGCCGTTTGGGGAAGGAGGAAGGATCAGCCGAAGACGGCTTTGAAATACTCTTTCTTGTCGATCAGCCGCAGATCGGTGTTCAGGACGGATTCGAGTTCGGATTGCGAGATGGGGGTTTTAACCGGGCTGTCGAGAATGGGGGGGGCGGCGTCCAGGGACGGAGGATGGGGCATGAGCAGGTCGGCTTCGTCTTCCTTGTCATCAAACATTTGTTCGACCCGTTCGTGAAGGAATAATCCGAGGACTTCAAGCATGTGTTCCCGCTTTTCATCCACCTTGCCCCGCAGCATGATTTCTTTATCCAAGGGGAGGACATTGCCGCAGAAGATAGCGACCATGCCCTGGCATTCCGGGCAAGGTCCGATGATAATAGCTCCCAAAGGCGGTAAAACAATTTTTCCTTGTGCGCCGCAGTGGGGGCATTTAACCTCTATTACCGATAACATGGTTATGACTCCTTGGTTTATGAACTGCCTCGGATAAAGTATATCATCAAAACCCGAAAAACACAAAAAAGCCAACAATTCTTATTTCTATCACTTAGAAACGGTGTTTACCGTTAAATTTAATTAACAAAATGACGGACGGGAAGATTCCAGAAGCATGGGGAGGAAGTGGTCTCTTTAAGAATATTGTCCACAGGCTATACAGATTGGCACAGATTTATGGAAGTACTTCGCGCAAAGCCGTGATAAAACGTTATCGGATAGATTTTTAGGGATTTATCTTCAGGGGCACTGTTTTTGACGCGTCGTGGGCGGCTGTACGCATACTGGGGCCGGTAACCAAAGCGGGTAACATTTAGGAGAGTGGATTGTGGGCACGGGGGAGGTATTTGTTTGGGTAAACGACTTGGTGATAAACGACTTGCTGATTGAATATGGCGGGTGAGTGGGGTACACTTACGCGCGCGTTTTTTTGCAAATCAAGGGAGTTCAGGGACGTGGAGACACTCCAATCAAATAATAGGTGTATGACATCGCCGGCGGCTCGGCGGTGGCGGAGCATTTTAGTAGTGGCGGCGGTGCTGGTGGTTTTCACCGCGGCCATGCTGCTTACCTATGCGCATGTGCTCCGGACGGATCCGTCGAAACTGGCGGGGAAATACGACATCTACCGGTATTTCGGCCCGTCGAATTATTACATGGACTGCCGGTTGCATGACGGGGAGTTGCCGCTGTGGAATCCGATGCTGTTTTGCGGCATCCCGCACGCCGCGAATCCGCAGGCGTTTGTGTTTTACCCGCCAAATCTGATCCGGAGCCTGTTGAATTTTGATCCCAGCCCGTACTCGACGCAGGCGGGGTGGGTGATCATGCTTGGACTTCATCTGATTTTCATGTCGGTATGCACGTTTTTGTTTGGGCGGGCGCATGGGCTGAGCGTGCCGGCGTCGCTGGTGGCGGCGGTGTCGTTCACGTTCAGTGCGTTGATGGTGCGGCGCGCATGCGAGTATCACATGATCACGACGGGGGCGTGGACGCCGCTGCTGTTGTTGATGATCAAGAAGGTGTTGGATGCGCCGGATGCCCGGAACAAGCTGGTGTGGGCCTTGGCGGGCGGGGTGTGCTTGGGATTCAGCATTCTGGGCGGTTACCTTCAATTTGCCAATAATATGGGGGTGTTGCTGGGGATGTACGGGGTGTTGTACCGGTT
>CAYXPO010000824.1:0-2395 GCA_964466925.1 uncultured Nitrospirales bacterium | reverse complement strand
GGGTAATGTCACAAAGATTCAGATCATTGTAATCGCGGCTGAATACGCTCATGAAAAAATAGGCCGTCCAAGGACCGCGCAGCACAAAATGCCAATCATCGCTCAAATGCGCCCCGTAGACGTTCGGAATGTCCGCAAGTTTGATCAGCATGGCGGACGCGATGCTGTGCGTCACGTTGTACGCCAGGTCGAAGCGCTGTTCCCGCAGGGTTTGGACAAGGGTGTCCGCCGTGTGATAGGCCCGCAGGAAACGGTTGGAATCGCGTGCCCGGAGGTCAAAGAAAAAGGCGTCTTCATCATAGGGAATGATATCATTGAGCGCGGGATGCCGCTCGGCGATGCCTTTGCCCATTTTGCGGACCATCACGGCAATGTGCGCATCGGGATATTGGCCGCGAAGTTGCTGGATTAACGGTGAGGTTTGAAGCACATCACCCATGCGCGTGGTCTGTAACACGAGAATCCGCATCACCGTTTGTCCTTTAACAGGCTTTCCGCGAGTTCGCGCACCTCCGCCATGTACGAAAAGAGCCTTTCCGGATACGTGGCCTCCGGACGGCCCGGATGCAGGAACGGGCGGAGCGTTTCCTGCGTAAACAGCAAGTCCGGCGGCAGCGTGGCGAGATAACGGCCGAGTTCGGTCTCCGGGCCCGCCTCCTCACGCATCTCGCCCACCGTCCGTTGCGAACGCACCCCCCGCCGCAGAATCCGGGCGCCATGCCGCGCAAAGATGAGGTCCAGCATCTGTTGCGCGCGCGCTTCATACGTATGCTCGCGCAGCGCCCGTTCCCGTGCGCGGGCCGCCACCTCCCGCCGTTCCTCCGGGTGGGCCAGATAATAATCAATCCGCGCCCGCAATTCCTTCAGGTCCCGGTACACCGGAAGCTCCGTTTCAAAATCAAAAAGCGTTTCCAGACCGATGCACGGATCGCACAATTGAAATCCGCCCGCCGCCGCGATCTCGAACACGCGCGGGTTGACCGCGTCGCATTTGGGGTCCACCCCGTCGAACGACGTGCTCGAGTGCAAATTCAGATTGATTTTCGAGCCCGCCACGATCTTCATGAAGGTCTCGGAATCAAACCGGCGTTCCCCCCCCGCCACCCGCTTGCGCAGTTCCCGGTCATTCCAATCAACCCCCCAAATTTTGAATTCATAATCCGTCAACCCCTTGAAAAGCTGGAGGCGGTTGTAGTACCCCGCGCCCGCGAACGACACATCGCACGCATATTCCGCGTGTTCCTCCGGCGTGAGGGTTACCGGCCGGTGCGCCGCGGGATCGCACCCCGTCTGCACAAACGCCTGATGCGCGCAGCCAATGTCCGCAAGCTTTTCTTCGAACTCGCCCGGTTGGATATGAAAGAAATAATCATACCGCGGCGCGATTTCCCGCCAGTAGGGGAGGTGACGCCAGTTCTCCACGTACCAAAACGCACTCACAATTCCGTGTTTAGACAACCGTTCGGGAAAATCCCCGTCCACCGGCGCCTGCGCCATTACGATGCAGATTTCCGGATTGAACTCCACCACCCGCGCATAGGTCCACTCACACAAGAAATGCGCCAGCATCCGCCCCAACTGATCCGATGCGGTTTTATGCTCCACACTGCCCGTGACCGTTTGATACAGGTCCCAGGCCATGCTGTTGTCTATCAATGCCGTATTGTGGCGGAGTCCCCGGAACGCATTCGCCAGATACCCCGCAATCGGCAGCGAACCGCCATACAGCGGCCCCACCACCGCAATATTGAGATGCCGGCCCGCAAGCGCCGCCTTCGACACGGCCGCCTGCACCGCCTCCGCATATCCCGGATGAAGCCGCGCCGTCGGTGGATGCACCACGATCTGGGGCATCCGCAAGGCCAGCGCAACAAAGGCCTCGGAGTCCGAAAACGCCTCCGGTTCCCCCACGGCCGCCAAAATATTCGCGTCACACAGCGGTCCTTCCAGCGCCGCGCGCAGCACCGCCGGGTCCGGTTCAACCACCGCGGTTTCGATGCCCCGTTTCAGCAATTCCAGCACATGGTAGCCCAGCCCCGAACCAATCACCAGCACCGGCCGCGTGGCGTCCAATGCCGCCGATTCGATCAACCGTTGCGCCTCCTGATCCGGATCATACCGGCTGTGCAAAAAGATCGAACCCGCCTTCAGGGTGATGTGTCCGCCTCGGCCCTCCACCCGTTCCAGCGCAGGGTTCGACGCGTCCGCCAGATCGGTTCTCCATTCCTGTAAGGTTTTCATAAATCCCAGATTATACATAGACGGAATCCATAACGCATCTTGACGCAGGGGTGTTTTCACCGTGGGAACATAATGGACTCGATGGACATAGTGGACTGTGTGGAAGCATGGTTCAATCCACCAGGGCCACTATGTCCACAGTGTCCATCAGGTC
>CAYXPO010000823.1:0-2404 GCA_964466925.1 uncultured Nitrospirales bacterium | reverse complement strand
AGATTTTTGGAAGGAACGCGAGGGGGAAGTGCGGCTGCTGACCTCGAAAGACGGATATGATTGGCAGCCCATTTCGGAAAAGCCGCAGGTGACGGAAATGGGCGCGGAGGAAGCGGACTTCGAGTTTGACGAACAAGGCAATCTGGTGGCGGTGGTGCGGCTGGAAATGTCCGGCGCGTTAATCTGCACCGCGTCCAAGGATAATCTGGGCCTGTGGACCACCGCCCACACCCCTTACAAATACGACAGCCCGCTGCTGTTTCGCCGGGGGGGAGACTTCTATTTGATTGCGCGGCGCAACGTGGCGGGACCGTATGACCGCAAATGGACCCTGCTGCCGGAGCCGATGCAGCGCGCCTGGAATTTGGTGTGTTATTCCGCCACGTGCAAACGCACCGCGTTGTACAAGGTGGACCCGGTCATGCGGAACATCAAGACCCTTTTCGACTTTCCTTCCACAGGCGACACTTCGATTCCCGCGCTTGTCCCGTTGGACCGGCAGTCGTATTGCCTGATGTACTACAGCACGCCCATCGGGGCGCGCGACTGGCCCTGGTTCTTCGGCCAGATCATAGGCTCCAATATTTACGAGACCACGTTGACGTTTCCATAACGCGGATTATTCCGCGCGCAACACCTTGATCAATTCGAGGAGGCGGCCTTCGACGGTGAAATACCGTAAAAACCCTTTTTTGTCAATCAGCACCGTTGCCGGAATGGCCCCAATTGTATACCTGGAAAACGTAACTGAGGATTCGGCGTCCCGGCCCACCGGAAACGAAATGCCCAACCGTTCCACATACTGTTTCACTTCCTCTTTCACGCTGGCCTCATCATGCACCCCGATAAATTGAACATCCTCCGCCTTTCCGATTGTGTCCGTGAGCGCGCGCAATTCTTCGATCCGGTTCACTCCTTTCGGGCTGTCGTCAAATCCCGCCCAGAACGTCAGGATGATAACTTTTCCCCGCAATGCCTCCAAAGCAAGAGGGTCCGAATTGAACCAATCGGAGCATTGCCAGGCCGGCGCGGGTTTTCCCAGGAGCGCGGAAAGATTGCTCTCGTCCGGTGCGGGAGGCCTTTGCGCGATATCGGGTTCAAACGGTTCCAGCGTGATTTCCGGCACGTGCGGATTTTTCAAATTCACCTCGAAATCCTGCCGCCGCAACAGGCGGGCGTGTTCGGCGCGAAATCGCACGGCCTCTTTCTCCGGAGCATACGTAAAGTGAATCTCGAAATTTCCTTTCGCATCGGACAGCGTCCAAAGCGGGCTGCTCAAATCCAACGAGGAAATCAGCACCCGGCTGTCCACATCCGCAATGTGGCCCCTGATAACCGGCAATTCCCGCAGGCGCACCGGCTTGAGGTGGGCCCGGTTGGCATCTCCCAGTTTAACCGGGATATCCGCCAGCGTTTCCGTCATAAAACCCTCCGGCGGCGCCACGGTCAGTATCCCCTCCGGTTTCCCGGCCAACAGCCGGAAATGTCCCGCTTCATCCGTGTGATTTTCGGTCAATAGCTGTTTTCCATCATGAAATTGGATCCACACGCCGGGACACGGCTTGCCGTCCGGAAATTCCACCGATCCTTCAATCACTTTGGGCGTCACCAGCGTCAAATCCAGCGTTTGTTCCTTGTTTTCTTCCGCCAAGACCACCGGAACGGCTTCAGGCGATGCGTACTCCGGATGCGACGCCTGCACGAGATACTCCCCCTTGGCCGCGCGCAGGTGATACAAACCTTCCGGATCGCTCACCGCTTCGGCAAACACCCGCGCTCCGTGCGCGCCCGTACGGAATACCGTCACGCGCGCATTCGCCATTCCTTCCTTTCCCACGCTTACGCGTCCGCCCAGTTTGATCCCTTCATACAACACCACATCCTGCCGCTTCCCCCCCACATCCAGAAAATCCACAATGGTATCCGCGTATTTGCCGTGGCCCACGGCAAACTGCACAATCGCGCCCTTGGTCAGCCCGGGCACAGTGACCACACCATCTTCCCCGGCGCGCCATGCGGGAAATCCTTGGTCCGTCAACCGGGCCGCCGGTATGGAAAATCCGCCGCGCACCAGCAGCCATTTCACGCGCGCGCCCGCCACCGGGAAGAAATTCCGGTTGATGACGCGGAACGAAAGCGTGTCCGGCGGATTCAGGCGAATCTCCAAGGTCTTGTCCTGGAGTAAAAAGGCACTGTAGCCGCCCAAGGAATATCCTTCTTTGAGCGCCACCACCTCTATCGCGCCCGTTTTTACGTGATCAAACAGGAAGTGGCCTTCCGCGTCGGTGGTGGATTTATGCACTGTGTCAGACTCCGCCAGCCAGACCCGCGCCTCGGAAAGCATTTTCCCATTGCCGTCCAATACCGTTCCCTGCACACTCAGCGCCATGGCCCAAGGCATGAC
>CAYXPO010000822.1:0-2404 GCA_964466925.1 uncultured Nitrospirales bacterium | reverse complement strand
ACTATAGCTGTCGTCGCCGCTTCCAAACGTGATATATCCGTTGCTGCCGATGTAAAAGGTGTCATAGGCGGTGCCGAAGAACGGTACTTGACGCCCCTCGGCCAGGGTCACTTTCTCGTAACTGTCGTCGCTCAGGGATACTTCCGTGCCGCCCGCGGGATCGGTGGGGAACGCTGTGACCGATTCCATGCATCCCGCATAAAAACTGCTGGAGCCATCCGGCTTGAAATACAGCGAGGTATACGCAAGGTCATACCCGGAATCGAAATCCTGGGTGAAATAGTCGGGCTGGAACAGGGTGGTAAAGGTGAAGCAGTTGCCGCCATTATCCTCCGTGGAGGTATTGCCCACGCCGTCGGTAAGCGTCAGGGAGAAGAAATACGGGGTTTCCGGCGTTAAGTTGCGCACGGTCGCGGAATGACTGGTTTTAATGCCGGGGAGGCTTAAGGATTCGGTGAGGTTCGCACAATCCAGGCCATAATGAAGCACCGCGCGGGCGGGTTCGTCCGTGGTGAACGTGATGGTGCAGCGGGTGCCCCGGAGATTGGTGACTTGTACATCGGAGGCTGCTGGCCCGGCGCAGTCCACGAGCGCCGAATCGGTGCGGGCAATATTGGCGCCGCCTTCCCCGTCGTCCGCATCCATATACGTGGCGGTGATGGTATCGCCGGAGGCAACCCACAGTGTGCCGGGCGCGTCCGTGGCGGACAGCGCAAGGGAGCCGCGGAAAACGGCGGAGTCCGGTCCGGTTTCCGTCAAGGTCACGGATTCCCCGGCGCTTTCGCTGGTGGAGACGACGCTCACTGTCACCGTTTGCGCGGTGGCGGGATTGGTGTTCAGCCCGGTGTCGCTCACGGTAATCTGGACGGAACTCTCGCAGGCGTAGCGGTCCGCGTTCAGCAAAATGACCCCCGCTTCCGTGGCGGTGCTGAATTCCGGCGAGGTGGCCAGCGAGAACACCTGCGGGCCTTCCGGCACCGTGGTTCCGGAAACTCGGATGGTCCATTTCCCGGCTGGGGGATTGTTCACCCATACTTGTTCGATGTTATTGAGGTGGTCCGCAAGGGTTTGCACGGCCGGCGCGGAGGGATTGCTGGGGTCGAGCGTCCAGGGATAATGGATTTCTTTTCCGCCGGGAGATATGGCGGTAATATCCAGATCATTCACCAGTTCGGGGATCGTGTTGGCGGTCCCGGGAAAGTCGTCCCACGCCAAAGTGGCTTTCAACTCGCTGGCGCCTTCCGGAACGCTCACAAAAAACAGGCGGTCTTCGCCTTGGCTGATGGGGACTTCCGCAAAGGTGCCTTGACGCAGGAAATCAATGGTGTTTTGGGCGCGGACCGATCCAAAGCCGTATTGATAGTCCGGGCCGGGATTGCCAAGGTCCACGGCGTTGTGCGCGAACAGAATTTTCAGTGTGGAGTTGCGGGGCAGGGGGTCTGTGGGGAATTGCTGTTGCCAGGCTTGAAGAACGAGGGCGGAAATGCCGGTGATCGTGGGCCCGGACATGGACGTGCCGCACATGGTGGTATAGGCCGTGTCGCTGGTGCTGTCGCAGGAGGTCACGCCGCCGTCGTCATTGCTTTGGCAACCGGGGCCGGCAATATCGGGTTTCATGCGTCCGTCGTCCGAAGGCCCCCAGGAGGAAAAACTAGTCATGGAATCATCGTTGGAGTTCAAGGCGCCCACGCAGATGTGGTTCTTGGCGTTGGCCGGAGGCGCGGTGAGATGATATTGATTGCCGCAGGCGCCGCCGCGTTCATTGCCGGCGGACCACACAATCCGGAAAGGGTCACCCAGTTTCCCGCGGACGATTTCGTCAATCAGGATGTCGGTGGCGCCATAGTCGCCTTCCCAATCGCAGGGGAAACCGTTCCGGGCCACGTTGGTGCCGATGGAGTCGTTCGACACCATGGCGCCGAAGGTGTTGATCGCCGCGTCATAGTCGCTTTCAAGATCGCCCGGATTGGAATACAAAAAACTGCCGGAGCCGTCATACTCGAACCCGTAGGATTCCATGATGACGCCGGGGGCCATGCCGCGGTAAAGCCCGTCACTGGCCGCGCCGCTGCCGCCAATCGTGCCGGCCACATGGGTGGGATGGTCCATCATGCCGCTCAGGTCGCGCACCGTAAGCCGGCCGCCAAAATCCACGTGCGAGGCCCGTGCCGTGGCCGCGTCGTACACCAGCACGGTGACGCCGCTCCCGTCCAGATCGTAAGGGGCTTGATTGACGGCATTGACCTGGGTAATGGCCCGGTTGGAGTTGTTATTGGGTTCCATGGGCGGCAGCGGCGGTTCAATCCATTGCACAGCGTCTTCCGCGGCGAAGGCGAACAATTCATCGTAGGGAACCCATGCCACAAAGCCGTTGATGGTGCGCAACATCGAGCGCACCAGCCCG
>CAYXPO010000821.1:0-2437 GCA_964466925.1 uncultured Nitrospirales bacterium | reverse complement strand
GATATTCGGGTGCCGCAACGGCGCGGCCGCCTGCGCTTCATACAAAAACCGCTTTACATGATCCGGATTATGCGCCAGACTCCCTAAAAGCGCCTTCAACGCCACCGGACGGTTCAACGCCACATCCGTGGCAAGATACACTGTCCCCAAAGCACCCCGGCCGATGAGTGCCTTCACTTTATAATTGCCCAGGCTCCTTCCAATCAACGAAGCCTGACCTGCTGCTTGAGCTACCATTAGTGGTGTCCCCGAAGTTTCCTTTCCTCTATATTTTGTATGATGTAAACAAAATAGCACAAACTGCTACTAGTGTCAAGAGTTTACTTCGCCCGGGAAATAGCGTGATCCCAATAAGAGGACTTGGCTTGGGATGCAAGGGAGAACAGATTTATGAAGTAATTCTGTTAATTTATTTTACGTCGAGAGTTATTTTGTACCGCGCAGGGCGTGAACAAGTCCGGGGATATCCAGCCGGTATACTTGGCCTCCCAAGACACAATCGTCTGTGGCCTTGCCACAGCGTGTATCGCCCCCGGCACTATTGAGGTAATGACTGAAGGACCCATAGTGCATAAAAACCCGTGCCGCATCATCCAGGGTGAACCGAATATCGAGCATTGGATTTACAATCTCGTAGGTGTGCGGATAAATAGCCTGCATGGTGAATGGGTCAAGGCAGTAACATTCCGCCTCGCCAGCCAGGAAAAGGTATACATGGTCTGTTGGCGCGCCTGATTCCGAGTACGTGAAGAGTGGGAGTGCTTCTATTTCATCCGTGAGCGCAAGGGCCAGGTCAATTCCATCGGGAATCCCATTGCTGTTTTCATCCGGATTATCCGGATCAAGCCCCAAGGCGGATTCTTCCCCGGGCGTTAAAAAACTTCCGGTGGTGTCGCCGGGCACAGGCAACATATGCGGATCAAGCGAGGCATCCGGCGCAAAGCCATCCTCTGTTGTGGGATCAGTGCGATACCCGCCCGTATTATACAATTGGACAAGACGCAACAACTCCGACAATTCAACGCGCCAGTTTTTAGGGTTGTAATCACTGTTGTGGGGCGAACATGTTTCACTGCCCGGACCGAGGGCAAATCCATCTTCCGTTCCTTCAACACAGTGATATCCCGCGGAGTTAAAGAACTGGATAACGCGCAGCAACTCTGAAAGCGAAATGCGGCCATCGCCCGAAGTGTCCGCGGAGTGAACATTCGCATAGGACGCGGTCCCCGCCGTCAATAGACTTCCCGCCACAAACAACAGCCCCGCATACGATATTTTTGTATTGATCGGAATCATGCTTGGTCCCTTTACCCAAAACTAACATTACACCTCATTACAAACACACCTTGTACCTTGAATGTAGCACAACCCCTTTTTGCCGTCAAGTGCTTATAATTTTTCTTCTTGCACTTCCAGGCTTCATTTATTTCGCCATATCCAGTCCCTCGCGCACGACGGCCAGGAGTTCGTTTCGTCCGAAGGGTTTTCGGATGAGGCGGGCCTCCTGGCTGGGGATGTATTCGGGGCCGAGGACGTCGAAACTGTAGCCGCTGGCGAAAATGATGGGGAGATCGGGGTCTTGGGAACGGATATAATCATGCACTTGCCGTCCGCTTTGCTTGGGCATCATCACATCCAACAGGGCCAAGTCTATGGCGTCCTTCTGCTCCCGGTACATTTCGATGGCCTCTTCGCCGTTGGTGGCGCAAAGCAAATGATATCCCGCGCGGCTTAAAATCTGGACGGCCAGTTGGCGCACTTGCGTATCGTCTTCGGCGAAAAGAATGGTTTCGGTGCCGCCGCGCCATTCCTGCGCCGGGCGCGTGCCGGCGGCAAGCGCGGCCTCCTCCGCGCCGGCTTCGGGCAGGTAGATATGAAACACCGTGCCATGGCCCACCTCGCTGTAGAGGCGCATGAATCCATTGTGCCGTTTCACGACGGCGTATACGGTGGCCAGGCCGAGGCCGGTTCCCTGGCCCACTTCCTTGGTGGTGAAAAACGGCTCGAAAACCCGCTCTTGCAGTTCCTTTGGAATGCCGCAGCCGGTATCGGACACGCTCAACAGGATGTAGTTTCCTTCTTTGGCGTCCGAACAGTACTGGCAGTAATCGGTGTCAACGCGCACGTTCCGGGTCTCAATGATGATTTTCCCGCCGCCGGGCATGGCATCGCGCGCATTCACGCACAAGTTCATGATGACCTGTTCCATCTGCCCGGCGTCGGCCAGGATGGTCTTCAGATCGTATCCCACGCGCATGGTGAGTTCGATGTGTTCCCCGATGATGCGCCGGAGCATTTTCGCCAAGCCGGAAACCACGGCATTGAGGTCGAGAAGCCTCGGTTCGGCGATATCCCGCCGGCTGAACAGGAGCAACTGGCGTACGAGCGAGGTGGCGCGGTCCGCCGCTTTGGCGATTTCCCCCAGGCTTTCCCGCGC
>CAYXPO010000820.1:0-2442 GCA_964466925.1 uncultured Nitrospirales bacterium | reverse complement strand
ATTGCCGTGGGCGCCTCGACCCCCTCGAACAGCGCCACCCTGCTGGCCATCGAGCAGCTCAAAAACCTGCAAGGGTGCGATATGCACAGCACCCACATCCCCACCCCCGGCGATGAAGCGGGACTGCGCACCCTTGGACTCAACATCACCAGCGATTCGTCGTTTTCCACCCAAAGCCTCTACGTGATGTAAGAAGGAAAGTGGCGATCAGATAACACACGGTGTTGCTGGTTCACGATTCACCTGTTTCAGTTCTTCTCCACAATAAGGATGTATCCGGCCGAAAACCGCGTTAACGTCCTTCCTGCTGTGGTTTGGGCGGATTGATGAGTTCCACCAGTTGCATGCCGTGGCTGAAGGCACGCCGGTAGAACGGGGTGAGCACGCCTGAAGCGGTATTGGCATTGTTGAACAGAAGGATTTCCGCCTGGTTCAACGCGGGCTCCTGGCAAACGGCCAGAATCTCGTGATCGCCCTCGACCACGTCCAGGTCCCAGATGCTTCCTGGATTGGCCCACCGCAACACGCGGTAATTGGGAGTATCGGGTGTCCACTGGCCATTTTCGGTTTCCGGGTCAACGATCCAAATGCTTTGCCAGGAAGCGGGCGCGCTTATGGCGTAGACGGCGGTCAGCGGGTTCCAATCCGCATCCGTGCCGGCGTAGAGAATGTTGTTGCGCCGGCTGAAAACCCCTTTGGTGATGGGCGCCGAATTTTCGCCGCCAAAAGACGCCCAGGCCTGAAACCGCGCGCCGGAACTATTGGACGTCAGGGGATAGGTGAGTACGCTGAGCCCATCGCAGAGGGGCAGACCGCTGGAGTAGCCATGCATCAGGAGCAGGGTGTTCCCCATGGGCAAGATGTAATCATAGAGCAACATCCGCGGTTCGTGTTCGTCCGGGTAAAAAAACGCCACATACGTGACCTGGTTTTCAAGCACGGGGGTGGAGGAGGCGTTGGCAAAAACACGCATTCCATCGCCGTCTTCCTCGGGAGCGCCGGAGGTATGCACGAACAGCCGGTCGTTTTCCGGGTCCACGCACAATTCCCGCAGCGCGAACGAAGCGAAGTCAATATGGGCGTCGGGGGCGCGATCCCCATACCGGTATATGGGCTTGTCATAGCGGAACAGGCTGAAAACGCCGTTTTCATCCGCTTTGATCACCCACAGCGTGTCATGAATATAATCATATTCCATATCCACCAGTTTGAGGATATTGTTATGGGGGCCGCCGAGGGAATGCTCGTCAAGAAGGCCGCCCGCCAGGTCCCAGTAGGGATCATAGAACCGCAGGCCAATGCCCGTGTTGTGCGCAACGGTTGTATGGACGGCCGCATAGGGGCCGCCCCCGCGCCAGTCCGCGATGTAAAGGGCCCGCCCCGTCATCAGCGCGATCGAAACGCCTTCTTCCTTCACGATGGCCGTTGCATTGGCCACATGCATCGTGCACTCCTCCGTGTGCACCCACAGTTCCGCGTAATAGCCCTCGCTTAATTTCTTGAACCAACTGATCTGGACATTGCTGGAGAGTTCCTGTCCGGCGTCGAACACGGCCCGCAGCGGCGTCACCACTTCGTTCTTGAACGTGGTGTAATCGCCGGCGCGGGACAGCACCACCACTTTCACTTCCCCGGCGAAGATGCGGTCGCACTGGCCATAGGGGTTTTCAAGGGGCGCGGCGGACGGATTGCCGTTCGCATCCACCTCATACGGTCCCGTCATCGCGGCGCGATCCTGCTTCTGGCCTTGAAGGCCATACACGGCGGTAAAAGCGTTGGCATAGGGGGAGCGCACGCGGAACCGCTTCCCGTAGTTTTCGAGGCGGCCCATGCAGGGTTCATTCCCGCCATGGACGTCCCAGTCAGTGGTTTCGGGCATTTGACCGGGGGGGATATCCGTAAACACCCACGCATTGAAGACCTCCGCCGTGGAGTCTTCGATAATCTTGATGCAGTCCATGGCGGCCTCCGCCTCGACCACGCAATCGTACAAAGGCGCCGCGCCCAAATCCGGCGCGGCACTCGTGCGAAACGACGGACTTGTGCCTAGCGCATAACGCCCTGTTTGGGCGATGGAGAAGGTTGCCGTCCCGCCGTCCTCCACTGTTGAACAGGCGGCGAACCGCCAGGTTTGCGCCGCGTCCTTCGCGGGCGTTTCCAGCAGGTACAAATCCACTTTTGTGCCGGCGGACAGCCCAAAGCGTCCCAGCGGCGCAATAAACAAAGCGCCCGCCGCACGGTATTCGGGGTCCACCACGGATTCATTGCTCAAGGAAGTGAACAGAAACTCACCCTCTTCGCCCCCATACAGCACGGCCACATCAAACGCCCACAGCCAATTTGTGAACGCCGTGGGAGGGAGTTCGGAAACCGTGCGGTCCCGCAGCCGGACCGTTGCGGAACCTTCCGTTTGAAGTTCCTCCAATTGGCTGATGCGCAACC
>CAYXPO010000819.1:0-2443 GCA_964466925.1 uncultured Nitrospirales bacterium | reverse complement strand
CATGTGATCCCTACGACAGCGATTACAACCCCCAAGACTGGCACATCAGCCTGTCGGAACTGTTGCGTGTCATCCAGTTCTTCAATTCTGGCGGGTATCATTACTGCCCCAGCGAAGCCACCGAAGACGGTTTCTGTCCCGGACTGTAGTTGATAAACACAACGAACGGGCGGCCAAGTACAATTACTTGGCCGCCCTCTGGAATTTCTACATTAGGTTGACAAGACTGGGGGCCGTCCTTCGCCAAGGCTTCCTCCTGCGCTCTATGAACTACGGAGGACATGTCGAAGGGCAGACGGGCGTGATGTGGTGCGGACCGGCGAAAGACTCTACATGAAAGTATCACCAGAACCGTTTATTGGCAAAGGCTTTGCCGGACCCGCTTTTCAGATACCGTTCAAAATCGAGGGCGCGCTGTTTTTCGGAGAAGGCGAGGTAGGTGATGAGATGCCAGGGGCGGTATTTGGCCGTGTGCACGGATTGTCCGGCGTTGTGGGCTTTCAGGCGGGCGCGCAGGTCTTCAGAATAGCCAATGTAGCGTTGATCGGGATGGGACTTGCTTTGGATGAGATAGACGTAATACATGGTGTTCTCCCCTATGTTTTCTGTTCTGGAGAATGCCAGAAAAAATAGGTCTTTGTCCAATAGGTTGCTAATGCTTTTCCTTTAATATTGTTTAAGAACACATTGAAAGGGCTGCGTTAGAGCGTAAAGTAAAGGGGAGGCAATTTGGCGTGCCCTCCGACATGTCCCCCGGCATGTCCCTCGAAGCTTTAGCATAGTGTGAAACTTGAAGAGTAAAGGAAGAAGATCGCGAATTTTGGGGAAGCGCAACAAAGTCAGCCCTCCTTCGCTCTGGGACGAGCTTCCTCCTTCACTAAAGTTTCGGAGGACAAGTCGAAGGGCATCCTTCGCTTCTTCGCTGCTTTTAATGGCAAGTGGGCTTATCGTGTGAGGGTCGGGAAATTCAGGTGGCGTGCCATCCGTAGCTCGCAAATTTAGGGAGGCATAATCTTGGGGCCCTCCTTCGCCAAGGCTTCGGAGGGCATCCTTCACTCTCTCGCTACGCTCGCGAGCGAAGGATGGCGGAGAGGCAGGGATTCGAACCCTGGGTACCGCAAGCGGTACAACGGCTTTCGAGGCCGCCTCCTTCAACCACTCGGACACCTCTCCGCAGGGGAAGGGGTATTTTAGCAAAGAATGGCGTGGTTTCGCGAGTTTTTGACGAAGTCAGAAGTCCTGAGGGGCGGGACGAGGGGATCGCCGTGTAGAAGATTCCCTTTTCAAATTCGATACGGGCCGGTTGCGGCGTGTCCGGGAATGCGGTACTCTCAAGTACAAGAAAGAGGCTCCTTCTTTTATGCGCGCACCTTATGCGGATGGTTTCACAACAGCGGCCGTTGAACTGGACGCGGTCCGGCTGCCGGTGGAAGGTTCCCTGCCGTCCTGGCTGCGGGGGGTCCTGCTGCGCAATGGTCCGGGCGGCTTTGAAATCGGCGGGCGTCCTCTTGTTTCCTGGCTGGATGGTCTTGCCATGCTTTCCTCGTTCGAGTTCGGAGACGGCGGGGTCCTGTTTCGCAACCGGTTCTTGAGGACGGAAACCTATGTGAACGCGGTGGCGGGGCGTTACCGGTATGCCGGGTTTGGGACGGGCCCGGACCGGTCTGTGTGGGAAGCCTTGGGGGACGGGCGCCGGCTCCGTGTAACGGATAACGCGAACGTGAATATCGCCGTGCTGAACGGACACCATGCCGCGCTGACGGAGACGCCCCGGCCTATTCTCTTTGATCCGGCAACGTTGAACACGCTGGGCGGGTTCCCGTTTGACGATCCGTTGCGGTGCATGATGTCCACCCCTCATCCCGTCTACTGCCCGGACGAACGGGTCCAGTACAATGCCGCGGTCGAGTTCGGCCTCACGAGCCGGTACCACCTCTATCGCATGCCGGTGGATTCGAGGCGCCGCGAGGTCTTCGCCACCCTGCCCGCGCGCACTCCTTCGTATATGCACAGTCTCGCGGTAAGCCCGCGGTTTGTCATCCTCTGCACCATCCCTTTCATGACGTCCGCACGGCGCATTCTCTCCTTTTTGCTGCTCAACCGGCCCTTGGCCGAACTTTATGATTGGCAGCCTGAAAAAGGCGCTTCTTTCTTCCTCATTGACAAGAAGACCGGCGCGTTGGCACACATTGCGGAAACCGAGGCGTTCTTTTTTTTCCATATCGTGAACGCTTTCGAGGACAACGGTGACGTGGTGCTGGATATGACGGTGTACGACACCCCGTCCATTTTGGACGCTTTTCATTTGGACCGGCTCCGCGCTACCGGGAACGTATTGCCGGGCGGTCAACTGCGGCGGTACCGGATTCCCGCGCGCAACGGGAAAAAACACGCCGGGACCATCACGCCAGAGATAATCTCGGACGCCGCGCACGAGTTTCCC
>CAYXPO010000818.1:0-2449 GCA_964466925.1 uncultured Nitrospirales bacterium | reverse complement strand
GGCGGACAGCGCGGACATACCGATCATGCTTTACAACGTTCCCATGTATACCCAGGTTGATATCAAGGCCGACGCGGTTGAAAAACTTTCAAGGCACCCCAACATCATAGGGATGAAAGACAGCAAGGGCGATGTGCCCCAACTGGCCACGTTCAAGCGTGTCACGCCCGACTCATGGAACCTGATGACCGGTACGGCAAACGCCTGGTACCCGGCGCTGACCCTTGGCATTCGCGCGGGCATCCTTGCCCTGGCCAATATCCTTCCCAACGAATGCGTTCAGGTCAAAAAACTCTTCGATGCCGGCAAATGGGAAGAAGCGTGCGCTTTGTACCAAAGGGTGTTCCCAGTCAATACGGCCGTATCAGCAAGATACCACGTGGCGGGCCTAAAGCATGCTGCTACCCTTTTGGGCTATCGAGGCGGATTTGTCAGATGCCCGCTTGAGCAACTGAGCGACCCGGACAAAGCGGGCGTGGCAAAAGTGCTTGAAGCGGCCGGCATTCTGTAGGATTCGAAGGAGAAGGATGCTATGGCTACTTTACTGGTTGAGTGGAAAGCGCTGCGCGGGTATTGCCAAAAGCTTTTGATGCAAGTGGGCCTGGCGGAACAGCAGAGCTTTCAGGTGGCGGATAATCTTGTTGACGCGGATCTCTCAGGTGTTTCGTCGCATGGCGTGGCGCGTATGGCCAACTATATGAAGCGCATCAGTACCGGAGTGGTCAGTTCCAAGTTCGAGATGGATATCCTGCACGAGCGGGCCGCGATGTTGAAAGTCGACGCGCACAATTCAATGGGTGTGCCGGTGGGCGCGGCAACCATGGAGCGTTGTATCGAGAAAGCCAAAGAGGCAGGGGTCTGCTTTGCCAGTGTAACCAACTCAAATCATTACGGTATGGCTTCGTATTATATTAAAATGGCTACCCGCGAAGGAATGTTGGGATATTCGAGCACAAATGCCGCAAAAAGCATCGCACCCTGGGGCGGAAGCAAGCCGTTTTTTGGAACAAACCCCGTAGCCATCGGCGTCCCGACAAAAACCATGCCCATGGTGCTTGATATGGCAACCAGCGTTGTGGCAAAAGGCAAACTTGTTTTAGCGTCGAAAAACAAGAAAGCAATTCCGGAAGGCTGGGCACTGGATAAGGATGGCAACCCCACCACGGATCCGGATCAAGGCCTATTAGGTTCACTTGTCCCGAACGGAGGCCCGAAGGGTTAGGGGTTATCACTGTTTGTCGATGTGTTGTGCGGCGTGTTGGGCAATGGCCTGTATGGGATCCATCTGAGTGACATGTTCACTGATTTTGAGCATCCCTCCAGAGTTGGTGCTGTATTCGGCGTCATCAACATCAGGGATTTTGTAGACTATGAGGTCTTTATAGATCGCATTGAAAACATGATTGCCGAAATAAAGTCAGCGCCCCGCAGACAGGGTGTGGATGAATTGTACGTGCCCGGCGAGATTGAATGGCTTCTCTGCGAACATGGGAAAAAAGACGGAATACCATTGACCGAAGCCGTGGCGGGCGAATTGAAGGAATTGGGCAGCCAATACAAAGTGGCGTGGCCGTTTTAGGAACGATCTCAAACACGCCCAAACATTTACTATCTACTGTATGGAGGAAATCGTATGAAGGCAGCGGAAGCGATCATTAAAATTCTGGAAATGGAAGGTATCGATACAGTCTACGGCATCCCCGGAGCCGGCATCAACGGGTTTTACAAGTTCCTTGGGGAGTCAAAGCAGATCAAACATTTCTGTCATCGTCATGAAGAGGCTTGTGTACACGCGGCGGGCGGGCATTTCAGGGCCAGCGGGAAGATGGCGGTTGCCGCCTGCACTTCCGGCCCCGGCGCCACCAACTTCGTGACCGGCATATACACCTGCAATATAGACAGCATACCGGTTCTCGCCATTACCGGGCAAGCGGTCACCGCTCAGCTGGGCAAAGACGCCTTTCAGTGTGTGGATATCGCGAAGATTTGCGAGCCCGTAGCCAAGAAAACCTACCAGATCACCGATCCGGCCAAGGTGGTAGAAATATTTTCCGAGGGATTCCGGGTAGCAAGAGAGGGGAAACCCGGCGCAGTGGTTATCGATTTGCCGCTGGATATCCAGAATAGCGATATAGAGTTCGACCCGTCTGCCTATAAACCCCAGACGTTTGAAACGCCGGCTCTCAATCCTGCTGACATCAAGAAAGCGATTGAGATGATCAACGCAGCCAAAAATCCGCTCTTGCTGATGGGCGGCGGCGTTGTGCTGGCTGACGCAACGAAGGAATGTGTAGAGCTGGCAGAAGAACTGAACATGCCGGTTATCACCACCTACATGGCCAAGGGCGGCATTCCGGCAAATCATCCGCTGAATGCGGGCCACACCGGCATCCAGGTGGGCCAGCCCATTGGAAACAAGGTGTTCCTGGATTCGGACGTCGTATTGGGC
>CAYXPO010000817.1:0-2461 GCA_964466925.1 uncultured Nitrospirales bacterium | reverse complement strand
GAAGCAGGTTATGTTCACCGCCTGGCTCACCCGGAATCTCGTCATGTGCGGCGTGTTCCTGATGCCCCTCGCCGTGCATTTCGGCGGCCAGAAAGCCGGCTGGTTCGTCCTGATGACCTCCACCCTGGGGTTTTGCCTCATGCGCGCCCTCGGTTCCGGCGGATGGTTCCCCTGGCTCCACGAGGTGGTGCCCGACGAGGAACGCAGCATCTATTTCAGCGGAGAAGCCGCCCTTACCCAGCTCATCAATATCCTGGTGATGCTCGTGCAGGGCCTCCTCCTCATGGGCGATCCTGGAATCGGGCGGTTTCTCATGGTCTATTCCCTCGGCATTTCCGCCGGATTCATCAGCCTGATCGGCATGTCGCGCATTCCGGGTGGAAAAGCCCGGGCGCGCAACGCCCCCTTCCGGGAAGGTCTCCGGCCCCATCGCGCCGCCTTTGCGGACCGTCCGTTCATGACTTTCGTGGTCACCGCCTCCCTGTCTTTTTCCGCCCTCGCCTGGTTCGGCGCGGCCTATGTCCTCTACTTGCGTGACGCGCTCCATCTCCAGCCCAACACCGTCATGTTCCTCTCCGCCATCGGGAGCTTCGGCATCCTGCTCACCATACGCTTTTGGGGCCGGTTCATGGACCATAGCGGCAGCGGACGCGCGATGGCCAAGGCGCTCATTGGCCACGCCATCGGCGCAACCCTCTTTCTGTTCTTATATCCCGAAGCCCCATGGTCCGCCTATGCCCTCATCCCCATGATTATCCTGATGAGCATTTTTGGGGCCGCTTTCTACATCGCCGCCCACCGGGCCATGCTGAATTACGTCAGAGAAGAAAACCGTGTGGGATACACCAATCTCTGGACCATCGGAACCTCGCTGACCTTGGGCGCCACCCCCATTCTCGTGGGACTCCTTATCGATCATTTTGGCCTGTGGGGATTCCGCACGTGTTTTACCGTCGCGGGGATCATGGGGCTTGGTTGCGCGCTTGCCTGCCTGCGGGTGGTGCAGGACGGGCGCCCCATTGATTTTTCGATGAAGTGGCTGCTGGACCCCGCCCTGCCCGTACGCACCCTCGTGCGCATCGCCTGGATCACCGTTGGCCTCCACGAAAGCAACCAGGAAGAATAGGTGCAAGGGTGCGGGGTTTCATGTTTCCTGATACCGTGCATGATCAGACGGATCGGCCGGATCAGTCCGATCCGCCTGAAACCTCCCTGGCAAGCGGTTGAGTCTACTTTTCATAACCAAGTGAAGGAAGCGTTGAATTATGCACCGAGTTTGGACTTGTTTGTTTATTATTACGCTGGCAGTAATGCCCGCCTTTGGCGAGTGGGTGGTGAAAGAAGGGAAAAGCACCTATGTGATCGTTCTTCAAGACGGCGCAAGCCCTTCGGAGAAAGCGGCGGCGGAGGAATTGAAGAGTTATGTGAAGGCATGTACAGGAGTGGAGTTGCCAATCTCTTCGGGAAAACCGGAACGCGGCGCTCCGATGATTGTATTGGGATGCGGACCCGCCGCACAGTCCTTGGGCGTTGCACCCACCCCCGAACAACTTGGCGAACAGGGGTATTGCCTGCGGGCGGTTCCCCCGCATTTGGTGATTGCAGGCACGGCGGCGGCGGGAACGCTTTATGGCGTGCGTGATTTTCTTGAACAGTACTTGGGCGTGCGGTGGTATGCGCCGGACGTGACCAAGACCCCTCCATGCAATGAATTGGCGTTGCCGGTGGTGGATATCATTAAGAAGCCGGTATTTGCGTATCGCCAAACCACCTATGCCTGGCCGGGCGGGACGGCAAAATTCCGCGCGCGCCAGGGAGAGAACGCGGGGAGCGGGGGAGCGGACAACGAAGAGGGGATTCAATATGCCTTTGACGGGATTTGCCATTCCTATTTCAGTTTTATCAGCCCGGACGAGTTTTTTGAGACGCATCCGGAGTATTTTTCGGAAATCGGGGGCGTCCGCCGCAAAGCGGAAACGCAACTTTGCCTCACCAACCCCGAGGTGTTGGACATTGTGACGGAGCGCATGCTCAAGCGCATGGCGGACAATCCCAATGCACGGCAGCACAATTTCTCCCAGATGGACCACTACAACTATTGCCAATGCCCGAAATGCGCGGAAATCAACAAACAATACGGCACGCGGGGCGGCACGCAATATTGGTTCCTCAATCAACTCGCCGAACGCACCGTCAAGGCGTATCCGAACAAGCTCATTGGCACGCTGGCGTATATGTATACGGAAGAGCCTCCGCAAGGCCTTGTGATGCATCCCAATATCGCGGTATGGCTGTGCCACATGTTTCCCTCGTGCGACAGCCACCCCATCGCCACCTGTCCCTACAATGCGGAGTACAAGCGGCGCGGCGAGGCGTGGGCGAAGATTTGCTCGCATCTCTACGTCTGGCACTACATCGTTGACTTCGCCCATTACTACAATCCCTTTCCCAATTTCCGGGC
>CAYXPO010000816.1:0-2463 GCA_964466925.1 uncultured Nitrospirales bacterium | reverse complement strand
GCCGATGCGAGCGTGACTTTTTTCGGAAAGGAGGAGCAAGGGAGCGTATACGAGAAATCCCCAACCGCAAAGCGTTTGGGGATTATGAGTGAAGCGGACTTTGCTCCGACGGGGTTCCGACGCGGTTCAACCTGTTTCCCCTTTTGCCGACAAGTAGCAATGGCCGACAGTATGCCGCCATACTTTTTTCTTGAAAAAATGCCGGTAAAGTTCCCCAAATACAGGCGGGGGGCTTTATGTTGCCTTTGCTCCGCGCAAGATCTTAACGTCCCATCCCGGAGCCTCTTTCCTCTTCATTTGGAAAATCATTTCAAATTAAGGCCGAAAAAGAGCCGTTTTACATGGAAACGCGCCTTTTTGTCATATGCCCCCTCCATTCGGCAAAGCGCGGCGCCTTACTGTAAACCGGCCCTCCCAACTACCTGAAAAAACCCGCATATAGCCCCCCCCATATCGCCCTGCCCGCTTGGCAATGACGGCCTGCGCGACATGCCGGAGATAACTTCCACAGTTCGCAAAGGCCGTGTAGCACCGCGGCTTCGCCTCCTAAGAACTCCCTATCCAAAAAAACATTCTGGAACAGAATGTTTTTTTGACGTTGGGTTTCCAAAGGGACGTGTCCCTTTGGTGGGAGCTCGAGGGCAAAGCCCTCGAAAAACCCTGTTTACCGCGGCCGCTCCTTTATTTGAAAATACACCTCCATGCCCCCTTGCAGGGAAAAGCGGGAGCCGGCCTCGTTCTCGATGCGGAACTGGAATATTCGCGCCCAGTCGCTGTCCGGCCGTATTTCAAGGATTTCGGTTTCATCCTCCTTCACCAACGTGCGGAACACCTGTGATTTTGCGCCGAAGCGGCTGGTCAGGAGCAAAGGCGCGCCGCCCTGCCCGGCATAGCCGAGCAGGAAAATCTCGTCGATCTTTTTATCGAGGGCGCGCGCCTGCCAGTCGGTGCGCTGGGTATCCCAATACGTAATCATCCCCTTCGTTAAAGCGGTAGACGCAGCGCGCGCTGTTCACCATGTATACAACCCCGTCCAGCGCGGTGATGTCGGCTACATCAAAGCCGTCGCGCACCATGTAGGTGCGCCGCCGGATATCGTAGACGAGCATGTGGTTGTCATAGTCGCGCGCATCCTCGCTATCCCCCTTGTAACAGGTGAAATAGAGGCGATCCTTGGCCTGGCAGGCCTTTGTCTGGGAAACGCGCAGGCCCTCCAAAAACGAGCGGATATTGCGCGCGTCGGGCATGGGCTGTACGGTGATGTTGTTGAAGTAGTACAGCCCGGCGGGAGTGAGGTAGAAGGCGATATCGCCGTGCATGGCGACGGAGGTGTGGGTCATGCGCTCCGCCTCCGCGTCCACCTTCTCCACCGTATAGTTGGAGGGGCGGTCGCCCAGCAACCGGTAGATGGAGTAGCGCTTGATGATGAGAAGCTGCGTGGCAAGCGCGATAATGCCCATGATGGGGTCGCCCGCGCTGTCCCCGATCTCAATGAAGCCGCCGCCCGAATTGGGGCTGAATGCATCGGCGCTCCAATCCTCAATGCTGCGGCCGTCGCCCGATATCTGCGAGTAGTACAGGCGGTTGGGGTTCTGCGGGTCCCCCGCCGCGAACAGGCGGGAAAAATGCATGGCAAGGTAATTGACCGGCGCAATGGACACCCCGCCCCGCACCTTTGCGACGGTACCAACGGCGGGCGCAGGGGAGGGCGCTTTTTTCAGCGTAACCTTTTTGTTCGACCTGTCCACGCTCTCCACTTCGTTTGCCACATCGCCAAGCACCAGCCCGGCCCGCTTCATGCGCGTTTCCAGTGCTTCATCAAAGCCGTCGGTCAGCGTAACCGTAAGGGTGGAGGCGGTATAGGCGCTGACCGTGCTTTCATAGGCTGTTTCGCCCGAGCCGAAGAGCGCCGCCTCCCCGCTGATGCCGTCCCACTTCACCATCTGGTGCTCGCCGCAGGCAATAAGCAGGTAATCGTAATTGCCGATGTTGCACTGCAAAAAATCCCAGTAGCGGCCCTTCACCGTATCCGGGTATTGGTAAATGGTTTCCCATTCCCCGCCTTCGGGGTCGTAGGCGTAGAGGCGGCAGCATCCTTCCTCATCCTCCGCAATGGCGGCGTATATAAGCGTGTTGTACAGTTTCAGGATGCGTAAACGGCGGACGGGGCCGCTGCCCGGTATGGGCACGGGGATGTGCCTGACATAGCCGCGGGCAACCGAAAGGTCGCCGTTTGCCGTATCCATATTGCGGGCGTCGGGGCTGGTGCCTTCGTTGCACAGCGAGCCGTCGCGCGATTGATCGATGCCGTGGAATTCCTCCACGCGCCAGGTTTTAACCATAAGCACCTCCGGGGTCGCCAAAATGGGGAAGCTGTTTTTTTTAGAATTCGGGCGTTTGACTGACTAGCCTCCGATGGCTTTTATGTGGTTGTCCCCTTCATATCGTCCTTAAATCCTTCCC
>CAYXPO010000815.1:0-2469 GCA_964466925.1 uncultured Nitrospirales bacterium | reverse complement strand
CATTTGATTAGCCGGGGGTCGAGTCCCCGATACCCCCGGAACCATTGCCCCCCCCCCATAGACCAACGACCCCAACGGGGTCGAACAAGAGAGGGTACCAACCATTCCATCCATTCCCAAGACATCTCCCTGGATGACGGGGGCTTGATCAAAACTCCACCATCCAGCACCATACCGCAATCACAAAAAACATTCCAACCGTTCCCAAGTTGCCCTTGGGAACGAATCTCTCTTTATCCCCGCTTTACCCTGCTCCGCCTTCTCCGCTCTTCACTCATTTCGCGTGCGCGAACACCATCTTCTTTACTTCAACGTCCTTCAGCGCGCCCAGCTTCGCGGCCAGTTCACCGGCCTGCTTCACGCCGCCGCGCAATTCAAGCAAGACAACACCGCCCGCCGCGCAGAAATTCTCATCCACTTCATGCAACCCCAGGCGGGTTTTGATAATGCAACCATTCTCCGAAAGGATTTTCTGCACCTTGGCGGCATCCCGCGCGCGATCCTGAATATGCACGCCCAGAATAATATGCTTGCCCTTCATGATTTCCGCTCCTTCCGGACCCTCCCGGTCCATGTTCAAGCCTGAATATACACGCCAATACGCATAAACCGCACGTATCGCCGTCTCCAAGTGTACCGTCCGGTCCGCTCCATTATCAACCACTCACCCGGTCTAAACATTCCCTTTGAACCATGAAATGCACGGCGCGGCGCGCACAACATCAGGCGGGCATCCCATACCTCGTCCAGGATGGTCCCTGGGTCATTGCTTCTCGCACAAGAAAATGATCTGGCTCGCGGGAATGCCAAACCGGAATTGTTCTTCTTCCGTCATCAGGTCCCCGGGCGTCACGGACTGAAACGAAAATCCCTCCAAACGCGCGGAGAAATCCTTGGGCGAATAATCCCGCACGTGTCCGAACATTACTTCGTTCCCGCGCCCGTATTCAATCGTGCGCTCCAGATGCATGCCGAACGGCACCATGATCAATGCCTGTCCCCCCGGCTTGAGCACGCGCCGAATTTCCCGCAGCGCGCGCCGGTCATCGTCCACGTGTTCCAGCATGTGAAGCATGGCGATGGCGTCGAACATCCCATCGCGCAACGGCAATGCCTGCGCATCCGCGCGGAAGCGCGCGCCGGTCAGCGGCAGCAGCTTGTCCGGGGCGAGGTCCGTGCTAACGCACACATTCCCCGCGCGCCGCAACAGAAGATTCCGCACGGACATTTCCGGCGCGAAATGCAGCACCCGCCCCCCCGAAGGCAGAAAGGCCTCGGGACGCCGGTCAAAAAACACCTGGATCATCCGGTGCCGTTCCTGCGCAAAGCATTGCGGGCAGATCGCTTGCGGCAACACGCAAATTTCGCCATCTATGGCGCTAAACGCATACCCGCGCCATCCGCAGCAGGGGCACTCCACCCGTAGCCGGCGCGTCACCCGGCCCCGAACCACATTAAGCGCGTTGAGGGCATGCGTTTTGGCGCACACCCACCCCGCGCGCGGACCACGCGAAAAGGTTTTGTGGAGGATTTCGTTCAGGTCGCGTGTTACGTGCTTTAGTAAAAACAAAACATTCATGGCAATTGCATCGGTTCTTCCGTGTAGAAAGGGAGTATGGCAAACCGCGCCGAAAGGATTCAAAGGACATATTTTCCGGCAACACTGTCTTAGCCGGGTTTCTCTACGCTATCAATGTATAAACACCACATAGAACCTGCCGCGTTCGACCCCTTTCAGGGGTCGATGATCTGGGGGGATGGGCAACATTTCCGGGGGTCTCGGAGACTCGACCCCCGGCTAATCAAATACCTCCCCTTCGGGGAGGGCTTCTCCTTGTCACATGTCTTTATTCCGTTTTTCATTTCTGTTTTTTCCCCACTCAATTCCTGAATTTCTCCTACATATGGAGATGAATGAAAAGCGGGAGCAAGTTCCCGCACTCCAAAAACTTTCGTGTTTCGTATTTCGCGTTTGATTCAGTCGCACCTGCGCCGCATGGAGTTCAGATTTCGCCGGTTTCTATCACTTGGAGCGCCATGGAACTCAGCGCCCCCACCACAAAGATCAATGGAGCAAAGCGTTCGTCTTTCGTAAGGCCCTGTTTGTGGCGGTAATAAATCTGCTGGGCGATAACGGCCAGTTTGATCAATCCGAATGCATAATAAAATCCGAGATTTCCGATGTCGCGGCCGGTGCGGGCCGCATACGTTTCCGCCACCTCGCGGCGCGTCATGCATCCAGGTTCGAGGGTCAAGAAACACGGCACCATGCCCAACGAAGGGTCTTCGGGCTGGTTCCAGTAGCTCAGCACCACGCCGAGGTCCATCAGCGGATCCCCAATGGTGCTCATTTCCCAATCCAGCACGCCCAGGATGCGCGTGGGGTCCGCCGGGTCCAAAACCAGGTTGTCGAATTTGTAATCGTTATGAATGAATACGCTGGCCACATCCTCCGGGCAATGCCCCCGC
>CAYXPO010000814.1:0-2471 GCA_964466925.1 uncultured Nitrospirales bacterium | reverse complement strand
CGGCGCAAGCGGCGCGGCATCCGTCCAAAGACCCACTTTGCCCACAATCGCCTTGGCATTCAGGGCTTTATACGCGGTGTCCCGGGGGGTGTTTTGATTGTCCCACCACGCCAGCCCCCCCTCCAGCAGCGATTGATTCAAGTTCACAAATTCGCACACCGCCACACCCACGGTTTTCCCCGCCGTATCCACCGCCTTTACCTCAACACTCACATCTTTGTTAAGCGCTTTCTGGGTGATATACTCCTTCGCCTTGTCCGCGAAGGTCTGGCCCGGTTCCGGACAGTCCACGCCGTACAGCCGGATTTCCTTGGGGGCGCCGTTGCACTGAATCGTCAGCATGTCGCCCGCCTGGACCGCGCTCACTTTCCCGCTCAGGGTTTCCGCCATGGCAAAAAACGAGGTCATACATGCCGCAATCAGAAAAAGCCGCCCAGAAGCACATGGGGTGAGATGCATACCGGTTCTCCAAAAACACGATTGGTTTCTAACAAATGGCATTGCCATGCACATAATAGTACCTGCTGTTTCCCAAAAGGATCAAGGGAGTGCGGCCTTCCAACGTATTTCAGGACAGTGGTCCGGGGCGGGGTGGACACGCGGCACAAAGCGGCCTGTCAAGAGTTTTGCCACCGTGAAACGAAGAAAACGTGGGGCTTTTCCCTTTTCACCCTGCGGAAACAGAGAAAAAGATTGACTTGAAGTGTGATAAGTGGTACAATCCGGCCCGTTGGAGAACGGGGTAGCTGCTATAGCGGAGAAATTCGCGAAGAGAGAGACTACACCGGGGAGCTTGGAAATGCGGTGTAAGGCATTTTCAAGCGGCGACGGAATTATGGAAACAAGTGTTAACTTAAGGAGGAATGGAGATGGGACAATTATTTGACACCTTGATTTGGACAACGATTTCGTTCTTTTTTCAGAAGCTGTGGGAGCTGGTTAAAGACCTGTTTGGCTTCCTGGGCAAGCCGGATTATCCGCCCTATGGAACCATTGGCTAAGCTGTGCCTTCGCGGCGGAGCTGACCAAACGGTTTTCTAAGCGAGAAAAAAACTGCGTCCACCGCACCGGAGTATTGGTGCGCGGGCGCGTTTTTGTTTTGGGTCCGGTCAGTCGTTGTCCTGGAGGGGGGCACAGGGGTAGGAACCGAGAATCTTGAAGTTCGCGGCGCGTTCCGCCACTTCATCCAGGATTTTTTTGACGGCGGCATCTTCCACATGCCCCTTCAAATCAATAAAGAACACATATTCCCAGGGTTTTTGCTGCGAGGGCCGCGACTCGATGCGGGTGAGGTTGATGCCGGATTCCGCAAAGGGAATCAGGAGGTGATAGAGGGCTCCGGGCCGGTCTTTCACCGAAATCAGCACGGACGTCTTGTCGTCGCCGGTTGGCTTGACCATCTGGCGCCCCACCACGAAAAACCGCGTGTAGTTGTGGGCCATGTCCTCGATGCGCTCGCACAGCAGGTTGAGGCTGTAGGTTTGGGCCGCAAGCTTGCTCGCAATGGCCGCCGCGCCCGGTTCCGTGGACGCCCGCCGGGCCGCTTCCGCCGTGCTGGACACTTCCAGCAACTCTGCGTTCGGCAGGTTGGCGCGAAGCCAGTTCCGGCACTGCAGGAGCGCGTTGTCTTTCGAGTAGACGCGTTTGATGGCATCCAGGGGGCCATTGGCGAGGAGGTTTTGCGTGACGTGCAGCATCACCTCATTGATGATTTTCAGGTGCGAGATGATAAAACGGTCGAGCGTCTCGCTGACAGACCCGCCAATCGAGCTTTCCACCGGCACCACGCCGTAGTCTATCCGCCCCCGCTCCACTTCCGTGAAGATGTCCGCGAAGGACGGCAGGGGCCGGTAATCCGCCGCCGCGCCAAACACCCGCAGGGCCGCCATGTGGCTGAAGGTGTCCTTCGGCCCGAGAAAGGCCACGCTGATGTCTTTTTCCAGGGCGCGGATCGCGCTCATGATTTCCCGGTAGATGGCGCGGATGGCCGTTTCGCTCAACGGCCCCTGGTTGAGTTCCGCCAGCTTTTCCAGCACCGTCTTTTCCCGTTCCGGAACGTAAAACGGCGCGTCGGCCGAGCGCTTGAGTTGCGCGATTTCCTGGGCATAGCGCGCGCGCTCATTGAGGCATTCCAGCACCGTCTTGTCCAGCGCGTCTATCCGCGCTCTCAATTCATCCATGTTCACCGGTGTTTACCCTCCAATATCTCCAAGGGTGCAAGCTTCACCAACACCATGGCCGTTCTTCCGGTGTCAAACCGGATCCGCGCCTTCAATTTACCGCCCGCGCCGTTCGTGTACTGCACCGTGCCCGGGCCGAACGTGGCGTGCCGCACCCGCATGCCCGTGCGGAGCTTCGCGGGATCCGCCGCGGGCCTGTCCTCGGGGGGCGCAACGTGTTGGCGGGTCTGCCGGGGCACCACCGGCGATAAACGGTCCAAGCCAATCTCGTCAATAAACTGTGACACCCGC
>CAYXPO010000813.1:0-2474 GCA_964466925.1 uncultured Nitrospirales bacterium | reverse complement strand
GATAGTCCGCCACAGGGGTTTCCAATCCGGTAAAGCCCTGATCCACCAGTGTCATCATGGCCACCCCTGAAACCAGCTTTGATATGGAGGCCATCCAGCTTTTGGTGGTGACGGTCATGGGCTGTCCATCACGCAGGCCATAAGCCTTGTGGAAAAAGACCACCCCCTGCCGCGCCAGACACACCGCGAAAGGCTCACCGCTCTTTTGCGCCCATTCGGTCAGCAACGCATCCAAGGTATTCACCACATCGCCACGCATACCGGCCTCTGCGGGAGTGCCCTCACGCAAGACGGGCGCGGGGGGGCCTTCAATGGGACGCGGACAGACGAAGGGCCGGATAAAGGCTTGATCCGTGCCATAGAGTTTGCGTTTCAAACCCACCCACCATTGCCGGTCCCGCGCCCAGGCATTGTCCGCGCAGGTGGCCGCGCCCTGTTGCGTATCCCGCTCCGCAAGCCCCGCCACCAGCGAGGCATTGGACCAATCGCTTTCCCATAGCGTCACGAGTTGTTGGCGGCTCAGCAGATCGAGCGCGCCGGATTCCTGTTCGAGTGCGCGGGGAGGGAGTCCGAGATTGGCGGGGTAGGGGTTGGTGAAGGAGGGAGTGAAAAACCACCATTTAAAGGGATCATAAGAGTCTGGGGCGCGGTACAAGGTCACGAACCGCGTAAGGGGCGTTCCTGATTTTGGGATAATGCGCACTACGGCGCCATACCGGCCCGGAACTCCCGCGTTTTCCACACGGTTGTATTGGGCGTCATAAAATTCGGTTTCCAGGCGGAAGGACCCGATGAAGTTTTCCAGCACGAGCGGGTCTTTGGGGGTTAACGATGGAAATGAAGGCCCTGAAAACACGGACGTTTTCACAGCAATCTCGGTGGTCAGCAGGGCTTTGCCCCGTTCTACATCCGCGTTGGGCAGACTCGGTGCGGCCAGTGTCCGGCCCCCGGCGTCCACCCGCAAGGATTCGTATGTGTGCCCGGGCAAGGGCATGGGAAACACCAAATCCGCCACCGCCCAATCCCCCTGCGGCTCCAGCGTTCCCTTGGCCAGCACATGCCCGTTTTCCCGCACCCGGACGGGTTGCGCCACGAAAGCATCTGTTCCCAGCACCCTGACAGAGGTCCGCCCCTTGCCATCATACCGCGCGAAAACGCGCGCGTTTTCCGGGGCGCTTGGTTTGCGCGCCAGCCGCACCGCCCGCATTTGCGTACTGTCGTCCGCAGTGCGGTTAGAGGGATGCCAAGCGGCCTGGAATCGTCCGCCATCGCCGTCAGTGTCATTGACGATGATCTGCAGGGCGATTTCATCGCCTTCCTTCGGTGCGCGCCGGAGCACCGTCCAGGGAATCCTTGCTTCCACGATATACCCCGTGGAAGTCTTTTGGCTTCCCAGTTGAGCCGTCACAGGTTTTTTTCGCGGTAATTTTGAAAAATCCGTGAAACCCTGCCCCGGAGCCGCCTGCCCTCCGGATAACCCCGGATAAATGGCCACCCGGCCCCATCCTTTTGTTCCCGGATGAGGTCCGACGTATACCTCGACTGAATCCCGGTCCCCAATCGCGGCTTCCGGCGTTTTTTCGTCCAGCACATCGTCGTCCACCTCCGCCAACACCAACAACCCCTGTTCATCCCAGGCCAGCCTGAACCGGGGATAAAAATCACGTTTGGGCAACAGGCGCCCCTCTTTGTCCGGCAGAACATTTACCTGGAATCCATGCGTTCCCCAGTCCGCGGAGTTCCCATCCGCCGTGATACCGTCCAGCCGGGGAATTTGGCATGGGGGGGAGGTCTGCGCGGATGCGGGAAGAGACGCCATCCAAAACAAGAAGCCCCAAATGATCCATCGTGTGTGCCACATCATAAAAATTCCCTTCGTTTTTTCACCATGCCTCTTATAATGACAAAACAGGGATGAAATCAACTGTGGGGCGGGACAATTTCGCCGTGAAACATGTAAATTGACTTTTGGGGGTGGTCCGTTGCAGGATAAGGGCATCGAAAGCTGGCCAAAGCAATGGTCTTCAGAGGAGTGGTCTAAGGTGCGAGGCCATGTCGAATACCCGTAATCCCATAAACGAACAACCGGCGGATTTGATCGCGTTGCGCGCGGAGGTGGAACTGCTGCGCCGCCGCGCCGCCACGCACGCGGAGTTGCACCGGCAGGACGCGCAGTTCTATCAGATGCTGGTGGAATCGCTGACCGAAGGGTTGGTGATTCTTGATGAACGGGACCGTTTCGGTTACGTCAATCATGTGCTGTTGGGCATGCTGGGGTATTCACAGGAGGAAGTCTTGGGGCATAGTCCCCTCGAGTTTGTCCTGCCGGAACATCACGCCAGGCTTCGGGAGGAACTGCGGCGGCGAAAAAGCGGGGAGCGCCAGCATTATGAGATGGTTTGGCGCAGAAAAGACGGAGCCGCGCTGACCACCTTGGTGGCGCCGTCCCCTATTCTGGATGATCAAGGCGAGTA
>CAYXPO010000812.1:0-2481 GCA_964466925.1 uncultured Nitrospirales bacterium | reverse complement strand
AATGATGTCTGGATGGTCTGGCAATTCGACCGGCCCGATCTCGGCGAGGGCGTGATCCAGGCCTACCGCCGCTTCGAGAGCCCGTATGAATCCGGGCGTTTTCCCCTGCGCAATCTCGATTCCGCCGCGCAATACACCGTCAAGGATATAGACACCCATTCACTTCAGGAACGCACCGGCGAAGAACTCATGAAGAACGGCCTCGCCATTGTCATGGAAGAACGGCCCAAGGCAAAGATTCTCCTGTACAAACGGATGCAATAAGGAGGGCCGTTTTGTGAGCACGGGAAAGAAATCGCCGATGATGTACGCCTGGCTGGTGGTGGCGCTGTTGTGGCCGGTTGCCATGCTGAATTACCTGGACCGCATGACCATCACCACCATGCGCGACTCCCTCAAGGCGGACATCCTGATGAGCGATGCGCAGTTTGGCCTGCTCACCTCGGTGTTCTTATGGGTCTACGCGTTTCTCAGTCCCGCGGCGGGTTTCCTGGCGGACCGCTTCAGCCGCGCGCGTGTCATCATGTTCAGTTTGTTTATATGGTCGGTGTTCACTTGGCTCACCGGCCATTGCCACACCGTCAACCAACTCCTCGTGGTCCGGGCGCTCATGGGCATTGCGGAAGCGAGCTATATCCCCGCCGCGCTCGCCCTGATCGCGGATTACCATCGCGGCCCGACCCGTTCGCTCGCCACAGGGATCCACATGAGCGGCATCTACGCGGGAATGGCCCTCGGCGGAATTGGCGGGTATGTCGCCGAACACTTTGGCTGGCGCACGGGGTTCTCCATTTTCGGAGTGATCGGCGTGGGATACGCCGCCGTGCTCATGCTCCTGTTGCGCGATGCGCCAAAACCCGAAGCCCCGGCCGCCTCCACGGCCCCCGCGGATGCGCGCGTCACCCCCATGTCGGCCGTGCACGCCCTGGGCGCCTTGCCCTCCTATTACCTGATACTCCTGCACTGGACCGTGCTGTCCATTGCCGGATGGGGCATTGTCGGCTGGCTGCCCACCTATCTCCGCGAACACTTCAACCTGGGCCAGGGCGCGGCGGGCATGTCCGCCACGGGCTACATTCAGATCGCGGCGTTTATCGGCATTCTCACCGGCGGCACCCTGGCCGACCTTTGGAGCCGCACGAACGTCCGGGGCCGCCTCCTGGTGCCGGTCATCGGCTTCTTCGTGGCGGGTCCCGCGCTGTTCATGTCCGCCCGGACGGATATTTTCCCCGTGGCCATCGCGGGCCTGATCGTGTACGGGCTCTCGCGCGGATTTTCCGATACCAACATGATGCCCATCCTCTGCCAGGTGGCCGACCCGCGCTACCGCGCCACCGGCTACGGCATCATGAACTGCTTCGCATGCCTTGCGGGCGGCGTGATGATCTATGTGGGCGGATGGCTCAAAGACCGTCAGGTGGATCTCAGCGTAACCTTCCAATTCGCCGCCGGGGCGTTGGTGCTTTGCGCCGTGCTCCTCCTGCTCGTACGTCCCCGCCGCGACGTGGAATCCGCGTAGCGAAATGGTTGATTTTGTCTGCCCGTCAACGTTTTATATAAGGTCCGGATGGTTTTTCCGAAGCCAGGATAGCGCCTCATTTCGCAACTGTTCCGCAAAATCTGCCAGATCTACCGCATTATCATCGGTTATACCGCCAACTCGGTCGTATTCGACAACATTCCTTTTACGCCGGCAAGTCTCAAGATAATCCGAATCTTCTTTTCGCGAATCTCCCAAAATAAACGGCAACGCCGCCAGAGTACGGTAATGCGCTAATGAATGTTCTGGCCGATATCCCGCTGCATATAAAAGAACGGTACACAACTTCAAGGCTGCATTATGATGCCAAAGCGCCAATCCGGAGAAATGCCTGTTTCCCGGGAATCTCTTAAATCACGTTCCACGATGGCGAGCAGATCTGAAATCTCCTGCTGGCTGGTGGTGTGTGGCTTCAGCCAATTATTGTGTTCCCAGTCTTTCAAGGTCATCTTCGGCTCCCTTTATCATGATTTTGGGTTTTGAAAGTATAGTACTCAGGAAATGTTCCTTTGTCTGCACCCGTTTGCGGTATTCCTCCGGGGTGAGAATGTGCGGATTAATCTCCCGGCCTAACTGTTCCGTCGTACCACTCAGCATTCGCGTGAGTTCGCGCATGCGCACCTGGCCAATAACCATTACATCCACGTCGCTGTTCGCTTTTTCACTGCCGTTTGCAATAGACCCAAACACAAACGCAACCTGCACCGCCGCCACATCAAGACGTTCCCGCAGCACTTCCGCCAGCCCGGAGGTCTTCAGCGTAAGACTGCGAATATCGGAGTAAAGCGGATGATCCTTCTGCGCCCGATAGTACAACCGGTTGCCATCCCGCCTGGGGGTTATAAGACCAAGCCGCGATAGTTTTTCCAACTCTTGACGGATAGCCCGGTCATTGAATCCGGTCCGGCGTTGAATTTCACGAACATGAAGTTCCGCCTCCG
>CAYXPO010000811.1:0-2492 GCA_964466925.1 uncultured Nitrospirales bacterium | reverse complement strand
AAAAGCGCTTTCCCCGGTGCGGCGGTTTTATTGTATGGATGGGGCACGACTGTTTTCCGTGTCCTGCCAATAATTCCGTGATAGATTTTCTGCGTATGCCCAAACCGGCATATTTTGCACTCCAAGCGGTTTTCCGGCCTGGAGAACAATAAACGGCGGGTTTGGTTCGTCAACGAACGTTAGGGTACACTCGTTTATTGCACTAAGTATTTGCGGGTTCACAGGGAGAAAACGGACCGATGGATAAAAAAGGCATTTGCGTATTTCTGGTGGTAATGTTGGCGCTGGCCTATGGGGCCGTACCGGCTATGTTGGCGTTTGGATGGATTGTGTTCGACGATCCGAATCTCCTGAACAATCTTATGGTCCTGCTGGTGCTGTGGATGCCCGCCTTGGCCGCTTTGATCGCGGCGATGGTTTCACCGCAATCAGGGGTTGATCGCCCGAAAGTCTGGCCGGTGTCCGGAGTGGCGCTTTTGGGCATTACCCTGGGGGTGGCGGGGATGTTTTTGCTGACCTATTTGCTGACGTTGTTGCTCGGGATGACCGAGGTCCAATGGGGCGTGGGCACATTGATGAATAAAATCAATGCGATGATGCAACAGCCGTTGACCCCGTCCGTGGCGGCCATTGCCCCCGGCATTTTGCTGGTTGGCGGATTCCTGCTAAGCTTGGTGCTGGGGCCCACGCTGTTCGCGGCGGTGCTCTTGGGTACGGAATTGGGCTGGCGGCGGTATTTGCTGCCCCGCCTGCTCCCGTTGGGCCGCTGGAAGGCGTATCTGCTCACGGGGGTGTTGTGGGCGCTTTCGTACCTCCCACTGATGTATGCGATGTGTGTGGCCACGGATACGAGCACGCCGTATTGGATGGTGATCCTGAAAAATTCGCTGATGCTTGTGGTGTTGAGTATTGTATTGGGCGAGACGGTGCGCCGGACCGGCCATGCGGGACTGGCGGCGGTGGTGCTGGGCTGTTTCATGGCGCAGGCGTATGAGGGGATGTGGCAATACCTGTTCCCGATGTCCTACGATCCTTGGACGGGCGCCACCGGGGTGCTTTCGATTGTTTTGTGGGGTGTTGCCAGCTTGGTTTTAGTGTTTTATAAAAGGAACAACGAAACGGATGCCGTAGTGGCTGGCAAGGGATGACGGATAACCTTGGCTACGACAAAAAAACTGTTTCCAAGCGGACCGAACCGGCTGTTCAGAACGAGCCAATGCACGTGAATTTGTGACGGGCCAAACCAATTCCCTTCTTTCTTGACAAAGCAGGGCCTTTCTCTGCATGCTTTGCCCATTGTTTTGGGAGAGGTATTATATGAGCAGTGCTGGAGAAGGAAGCCATCGTTCCGGGTTGCTGGCGCGATTGGGTTTATTTACCGCAACGATGATTGTCATGGGGAACATGGTCGGGTCGGGGATTTTCAAGAAAAGCGCCCCCATGGCGGATGAATTGCAGTCGGCGGGCCTGTTATTGGCCTGCTGGCTCATCGCGGGGCTGGTCTCCTTGTGCGGAGCCTTGGCGAACGCCGAAATTGCGGGGATGATTGCGGAACCAGGGGGACAGTACAGTTTCTTTAAGAAAATGTATGGGCGGGGCTTTGCCTGGATTTATGGGTGGGCGGGCTTCGTGGTGATTCAATCCGCTTCGATTAGCTCCATCGCCTATGTGTTTGGCGAATCCGCGAATTCACTGGTTACCTTCCCCCGGCTCGGTCCCGGATGGGAAAATATATCGGTATTTGGTGTTTTTTATCCGTTTGACAATATGGGCGTAAAGGGATTCACCATATTGACCCTGCTTTTCCTTACCATGGTGAATTACTTTGGGGTGGTTTTTGGCGGTTTTGTGGCGAATTTGACGATGTGTCTGAAATTGCTGGGGATTGGGCTGGTGGTGGTGCTGGGGTTGGCGTGGACCGGGGGAAGCCTTGGGAATGTATCACCGTTATTGGCGAGTCCAGAGGCGCAGTACGACACCTCGCTGGGGCTGTTTGGCGCGATGTTTGCCGCGATGCTGGGAGCGTTTTGGGCCTATGATGGCTGGAACAATGTGACGTATCTTGGGGCGGAGGTACGCAATCCGAAACGGAACATCCCGCTGGCGCTGGTGCTTGGGGTGGGGGGCGTGGTGGTGGTGTATGCGCTGGTGAACTTGGTGTATCTATATGTAATGCCGTTGAACGAAATAGCCGCAGTGGCACGAACGCAAAACAGCATTATCGGAGTGGAAGTGATGCGGAAAGCGTATGGGGGCGGCGCGGCGACCCTGGTGGCCGTGCTGATCCTGCTGTCCACCTTCGGGGCGACAAACTGCCAGTTGATGCCGCCGTCCCGGATGTTCTTCAGCATGGCCCGGGAACGGCTGTTCTTCAAAATGGCGGCGAAATGCCATCCGAAGCACCGCACGCCATCGAATGCATTGATATTGCAGGGGTTGTGGTCCTCGTTTCTGGTGCTCACGGGGAGTTTCGACCAGCTTTCGGACATGGT
>CAYXPO010000810.1:0-2502 GCA_964466925.1 uncultured Nitrospirales bacterium | reverse complement strand
AGTGCAAGCTTGGGACGCCGCCACCGCCCAGCAAATTGAACTGACGCAAAACGGCGGTTTTGAAGCAAATCCCGATTTGGGCGAGGCGGTTGTGTGGGAGCCGGCGAAGGCGGTAAAGCGGGTGCCGGGCCAAGCCCATGCCGGTCAGCGTTATGCCGTGTTGGCGCCGGGCGTGGGCGCCGCCACCCGTCTGCAGTTTCAGTTTCGCATTGAGACGCCCAAGGGCAATCCCTTGGATACCTTCACCGTCTCCCTGGCCGGAACGGAATTTCTCAAGGCTTCGGTGGACGCCACGGGGAACGTCGTTTTTACCGGACCGCAAAGTGTTCCGGATCCGGCGGCCTATACCGGGAAATACGGCCTTATGGTCCTGGATGTTTCCTCGGTTACCGGGGGTATACAGACCCTGCAATTCGCATCGAGTATAACAGGTTCCACGAAATTCTACGTGGACACGGTATGCGCGGGGGAAAATTGTCCCACAAGCAACAAACTTGCGGACGGTGAGTTTAATGATGCCAGCAAGTGGACCCAGACGCCGTCGGACCCGGCGATTATCCAGAATGTGGGCAGCATGGCATACACCACGCCGAATGCGGCGCTGTTCGGCATACCGCCGGAGAAATGCGCCCTGTCGCAGTCCATTTATGTCCCGTTGAATCGCAGCATCCTCGTGTACTACCTGAAAATCCCCAATGCCATCGCGCCGGGGGATCAGTTGGTGGTGACGGTGGGCGGGCACACGGTGGCCACGTATGACAGCACCACGAGCGTCACCGGGGAATATAAGCAGCGAACCCTCAGTTTGGTGGACTATATCAGCACGGACGCAAACGACAAGAAAGAGATCAAATTCACCAGCACCATCGCCAACGGCAGCAGCACGGTGTTTTATCTGGACGACGTCTGCCTGGGCGTGGGCACGGGGGATTTTCTCAAAATAATGGATTGCGAAATCACGCCGGCCGTCCTCAAGGGCGAATTGGGCGCGGCCCATACCACCGTGATGGGCAAAGAATTCACGGTGACCCTCACCATCAGCAATCTCTACCTCGATGCCTCCAACCTGCTGGTCGTCAAACCGGCCCTGAGCGATGTCACGGACCAACTGCACGATGAACTGGTGGCGGTGAATCCGCCCGCGGGCGCCTTGACGAACACCATTACCGCCACCTTCACGGTGCCCGACACCTTTGTCAGTGTCACGGATGCATACGACGTGGACCACCGGGTGTGCATGGACGGCCTGGCCAGCGTGTATGTCTACGCGGGCGGGGTGTTTGTGGGGCCGGGCATCAACGAAGACCTCATTGACGCGTCCTTGCGCGCCAATGACGGGATGAACTTCATCATTGACACCACGCCGCCGAAGATTGTGATTGGGGATCCGTCCGGCCCGATTCCGGCCTATAGCTTCATCACCGATCACAACAGTGGCGGCGGCGATACGATAGGTTGCGGCATGCCGGGGTGGCGGGGCGACCTGCCCGTGCCTTACAGCGCTGCCACCTTCGTGTCGCCGGGGTCGCAAGGGCCGCAGGTATTTTTCCGCACGCCCGGCGCCCTGAACTATACCTTCACGATGACCTTCATTGATCCCGACCCGGTGGATGCCGCCACCGGCGAGGCCGTGGAAGTCGAACATGCGGGATTCTGCGGGAACACGGCCGGTTTGCCTCTCCTGGATACGGTCCGAAACGACGCCATCAGCGTGCCGGAGGTCCTGGCGGGCTATTCCCGTAATGCGGCGGGGGCGGACTTAGAGGCGGAAATCCCGGCGGATGTGCTGTATCTTCCCGGCACCGCCCACTGGGTAAATGTGGGTGGCGGGGGCGGATTTACCGATGCGGACGCCCGGATGAGGCTGACATTGAACGACGTGTGGGACCAGATGACCGTGAACTGGGAAGTGGACAACCTTTCCTTCATCAATGCGGCGGGAAGCAGTTGGCACCACAGTGCCACGTTTACCGTGGTGGACCTGGCGGGAAATTCCCCCGAGCCGTCCTCCACCGACAAATTCCAGTTCTGGTGGATGCGGGACCCGCACGCCTTGTTGCTCTCCGGGCCTGAAGGCCAAACCATTGCCGACCCGGAATTCACCTGGGACTTGGACCGGAGCGGCGGCGAAGTCCCCGCGAACGCGGACCCCTGCAAACCCTTGGCCTCCATTCGTTTGTGGACCGCCCCCGGAAGCGACCCGCCCGTCCCCACCACCTCATGGACCGCCATCTCCGATTGGAGTTGCTGGTGGGATACCAAGACCATCAACAGCCTGTGGGACATGGGCGGCGGCATTTCCATGGGCGCCAAGCTGGTGTCCATCCCGGACCGGTGGGTGTTGATGACCATCCGGGGCGCGGATGAGGCGGGCAACCTGCAATCCGATTCCGGCCTCGGCACTTCCACCACCATGGCGCAACTCGATGTGAAGGACATCGAGTATATGTACTGGCGGACCGCTGTCGCGTATATCGCCCTGGATACTACGCTTAACGCCCA
>CAYXPO010000809.1:0-2502 GCA_964466925.1 uncultured Nitrospirales bacterium | reverse complement strand
TGATCGCCGCCTCGCTGGAAAACGGACGGATTGACGTGCAGGCCACCGGCGCCAAGTTAAATTTGAACGCCGTGGAAGCGATGTACCAGGCGGCGGCGTCCATTGCCGCTCCTGATTCCGGCACAAACCCCGCGCCGCCTCCCGCATCCGCCGCCGCTGCCACCGCCCCGCCAAAAAGGATTTCCGGCAAAGGCGTGGTCGAGGTGCAATCCCTGTAGTACCGGCGCGCGCGCCTGAGCCGGGTGCACACCGATCTGCTGTTTGCGGAGAACTCCCTTGACCTGAACAACCTGTCGTTTGGGTATTGCCCCGGCACCGCCAAGGGCGTTGTCCGGATTCTCTACGGAACGCCCAATACGCTTACCCTGGACATGATCTTTCAACAGATGGATTTGCAGCTTCTGGACGACCTGTTGTTTCAGGAACCGCGCGGTTTTCGTGGCGCCACATCGGGCCCCGTGAAACTTTCCCTGCCTCTGGCTTCCGGCCAGCAACTCTACCGCGGCATCAATGGCACGGTGGATTTACAGGCGGAAAAAGGCTCCTATGGGAAACACGGGTATGCGACGAAAGTGCTTGCCGTCCTAAAAAGCACGGAGGTGGTGCGGTTGCGCATTCCGTCCCTGAAGGATGAAGGGCTGACCTTTCAGAAATCCGGGCTGAAGCTTGCCGCGGAAAATGGGCGCATGACCATCGAAAAATTCACGCTGGACGACCCCGCCTATGCGATGGGCGGCAATGGCGTTCTGGATTTTCCGGCGGACTCGATGGAGGTGCTGCTCGGATTGAACATCCTGGAATCCGTCACGGGCATTGCGGAAAAGGTCCCGGTGGTGGGGCAGGTCTTGGATGTGCTCAAAAGCGGAACCGGATTTCGCATCCGGGCCTCCGGTTCGCCGTTTGATCCCAAGGTGCGGCTTGAACCGGGCCTGTTGCCGGTGGACAAGGAACCTGAATTATTGAAAAAACGGCCCGGGCCCGTAGTGCGGGGGTTATTGAACGAGGTATTGCGGGACCGGCGTTAATCCAGCGCGGCGGTGCGCGGCCACTGCCGATAATCACGGTCCAGTGGTTGTCCTTCGGCGCTTTCCATGACCCAGGTTCCGTAGGGCGCGCTCAGGTCGTAGGATACCGCGCCGCCCCCCGGCCAATGGAACCCCTTTTCCAAGGCTTCGGCCTCCGGATTGGCTTCCTGCAGATGTTGGAGCAGGGTTTCCGGCGGCAGGGCGTTGTTGGGAAAGAGCGCGAGGAGTCCGAAGCGTTCCGTGCTGTACACCGCGATGAAGAACCGTTCCGGGCGCGCGGGTGAAAACAAGCGCCATCCGGACGCTTGGGCGAGGGGGCTATAGGCTTGGGGCACGTGCACGGGCTGATTGCCGCAGGCAAAATGGCGGAAGACCCCGGTGTTGTTCCAAGTGGTCCAGTGGCCCGCCCCGGCGATATGGAAACACTCCCGGAAATCGGTGGCGCCATCCTCGAGCAGGAGCACCGTTGGGCGGGGCACTACTTGTGATTCCCAACACGGACACGCCCCGCCCGCGCTCAAGAGATATCCCGGCCCGCCCGAGAATATTTCCGGGCACCCATAACGTCCGTGCCCAATCCGAATGAAGTATTCACGGGGTTTGGCCTTCATCCAGGCCATGGTGTGCACCGGCGGGCGGTACGGCATCACCAAGGCGTCAAACCCGCCATCGGAATGCGCAAACGCCTCCTCCGGGGTCAGTGCCCATGTCTTGGCAATGGCGTTCATCGGATTGAGGGACAATTCCGTCTTGTCCACCCGCTCCGGTTGGCGTCGGAACGGCACGGACTGCCGAAATCCCAAGCTGCCCACGGCATAGCGCCAGGCTTTGTCATCCAAGATGGCCCGTGCCAGGGCGGCCACCTCCGGAGGCTGCGCAAAGGCCTCCAAGTTCAACAGGGGCGCAAGGGCATAGCGCTCGTACGGCACCGAATTGAACTCATGAAACCCGTGCATGAGGATGTGGTTCAACCGCCCGATCAGCCACTCCTGAAGGCCGTTTTGCGTGTTGTCATACCGCGGTTCCGTGGCGCCGTGGGCAAACAACCATTGGTTTTTCAGGTAGCGGGAACTCTCCCGCATCAGGATATGGTTTTCGGTGTCAAAGACCAGCCCCAGGGTTCGCGGCACTTTAAGATTGGGCCGGCCGCCCTTTTCGAGGAGCAATTTGTGCAGCAAATGATTCAGGGTCTCCGGATACAGCCGGTCCGGTTTCCCGCCAAAAAGGTACAGTATTTGCGTGAGCACCACTTCCGTGAAATCATAATCGCCCCGGTTCAACGCCCAATTCGACCCCGGCTCGCTCCAAGGGCGAAGTTCCCGCAGGTAGTGATTGACGGCCTCTATGTCCCGCCCGGCCAGGAGTTTTGCCAGCAGCACGCGGGGGGCATGTCCTTTTCCGGTCTCCCGCCACTGCCCGGGGTCTCGCTCCGCAAAGGCGTTTATCACCGGCTCCGGCGGCAGGGACGCCGGGAGGC
>CAYXPO010000808.1:0-2509 GCA_964466925.1 uncultured Nitrospirales bacterium | reverse complement strand
CTTCACCAAACATCTACGCAAAACACAAAGAACTATAGAACAAAGAGTCTAAAGGTCATATTCAATCGTTGCAGAAGTGTGATGGGACTTGTATCTTTGGACAGGAAAACCACATGTTTGCCTTCCACAATTGCTCCCATGGCGCATTGCAGAGCAAAGATGGTTTTCCCTGATCCCGCCGGCCCAAACAAAACAATGTTTAGACCTCTGCCGTGGTAATAGGCAAACCCTTCCTTGTCACACAAAATACTTCGAAGACCTGGGATACCTGTTTTAAAGTATTTGAGTGTTCCCAATTCTTCTGATGAACCCGTGTTGTCTGGCATTGCAACGCCCCTTCATACGCATAGGCTGGCTTCGCACTTACGGACCACCCGTTTGAACCTGTTTGCGCCCACTACAAAACAGATTATTCGCATTATACGTCACCCCATAGGCAGTGTCAATACCTGAATTCATGAATTTCGCAGTCAAGGAATGAGCCTATCCGCCTCGCCACAGTAGATTGTTGTCACAAGCACCAGGATGAAAGCTTAATTTTCGGGCTGCCGTTCGCCAAAGAAGACGCGGTGGATGCTTTCGGTGAAGCTGTAGAGTACGGGGACGACGATGAGGGTGAGGAGGGTGGCGAAGCCGAGGCCGTAGATGACGACGATGGCCATGGGTCCCCACCATTGGCTGCTTTCGCTGGCGGTCACCCATTTGAGGTTGAAGAAGTCGTAGCTGATGCCGGCGGCCATGGGGACCAGTCCCAGTACGGTGGTGATGGCGGTGAGCATGACGGGGCGGAACCGGGTGACGCCCGCATCCACCACGGCTTCTTCGACGGAGGCGCCCTGTTTTCGGCGCTCGTTGATGAAGTCGAGGAGCACGATGGCGTTGTTCACGACGACGCCCGCGAGGCTGATGCAGCCGATGCCGCTCATGATCACGTCGAAGGGCATGCCGTGGAGGCTGAGGCCCAGGAAGACGCCCGTCAGGGAGAGAATGACGGAGGACATGATGATCAGGGGCTGGATCACGGAATCGAATTGGGCCACGAGGATCAGGGCGATGAGGAACAGGGCGACGGCGAAGGCGCGCATGAGAAATCCCTGGGATTCTTCCTGCTCTTCGTTCTGGCCGGTATAGGCGATGGAATAGCCGTTGGGCAGCGGAAATCCGGCCATCTTTTCACGGACGTCCTGAAGCACTTCGGCCCCCGAACGCCCCTGCACCTCGCCGGACACCGTCACGGTGCGCTTGCGGTCCACACGGGTCACCGTGCCCAGGCCCGCGCCTTGTTCGAGGCGGGCCACGGAAGAAAAGGGGACGGCTTTCCCGCCCAGGTTCACCAGGCAGAGGGATTCGAGGTTGTTGAGATTTTCACGGAAGGATTTCGGGAAGCGGACCGTGACGTCGTATTCTTCATCGCCTTCCCGGTAATCGCCCGCTTTGCGCCCATTGATGGCGGCGCGCACCGCCTGGCCGATGAATTCGGTGTTGAGCCCCAGGAGCAGGGCCTGCTGCCGGTCCACGTTCACTTTTATTTCCGGCTTTCCCTTTTCATAATTGTCGGCGACATCCACCAGGTTGGGCGTGTCTTTAATCACATCCTTTACGCGCAGCGCCAGTTTTTCCAGCATGGCGAAATCATCACCGCTGATTTCAACGTTCACCGGGGGTTTGGTGCTGGGGCCGTGTTCCTCGATGATGATGTGCACCTTGGCGCCGGTAATGTCTTTCAGGTATCCACGCACGTCCTTGACGATTTGAGTGGGCGGCACCTTCCATTCGCCGAAGGGCGGGAAGTCCAGAGTGACGCGGCCAATGTGGGAACTGCTTCCGCCGCCCCCGATGGAAGAGAAGATGTTGACGCCGCGCGATCCCACGCTCGATATGATGAATTCCACGTCGGACCCGTATTTCGTGACCATGGCCTCGATCTGGCGGATAATTTTGTCGGTTTCCTCGAGTTTGGCCCCTTCGGGGAGATCCACGTCTATATAGGCGCTGCGCGGTTCGGTATTGGGAATGAATTCAATCTTGGCCCCGCGAAAATACACCGTGCTAATCACCATCAGGCAGGTTACCGCCAGGACAATGGTCACGAGGCGCCAGCGCAGGGCCAGCCGCAGGATGCCGGCATACACGCGGATGATACGGTGCCGCTTGTGAATTTCCTTGTTGACTTTTTTCGTGGTGGGCCGGATAAAGACCGCTGCGAGGGCGGGGTTCACCACCATACCCACGAACAAGGAGGCCATCAGGGCGAGCGTCACCGTTTGCGGCAGGAAAAACATGAAGCTGCCCCAGATGCCGGGCCAGAAAAACATGGGGAGGAACGCCGCCACCGTGGTCAGGGAGGATCCGATAATGGGCCAGGCCACTTCATCCGCGCCTTGTTTGGCGGCGCGGGCGGGGCTCAGCCCGTTTTGCGTGACATGGCGGTAGATGTTTTCCACCACCACGATGCCATTGTCCACCAGCATGCCCAAGGCGAGGATCAGGCTGAAGAGCACCACCATGT
>CAYXPO010000807.1:0-2511 GCA_964466925.1 uncultured Nitrospirales bacterium | reverse complement strand
ACCACCAGCGCCAGCAGTTTGGGCGTCTCCGGGCGCATCCGGCTGAGCGGGGGAGGCCCCTGTTTAATCTCACGGTACAGTTCGCGCGCGGTGCGGGCTTTGAATGGACGATCCCCCGCAATCATTTGGTAGAGGGTAACCCCCAACGCGTATATATCGCTGGAAAAGGTGGCTTCGTCCCCTTCGCATTGTTCGGGTGACACATAGGGGATGGTGCCCATGACGACGGGGGTGCGGGTAACCTGGTCTCCGGAACCCCACAAGGGTTTTGCCAATCCGTAATCCGTCAATTTCAGGTGCCCCCGCTTGTCCAGCAACAGATTCTGCGGTTTGATGTCCCGGTGGATGATCCCTTCCGCGTGGATGGCGTCCAATCCTTCCGCGGCCTGCCGTGCATACCGGACCGCTTCTTCCAAAGGCAGCGGTCCTCGCTGGGCGATCACCTCCGCAAGGGACTGGCCTTCCACATATTCCATGGCGATGTAATGCAGGCCCATGTCACATCCCGCGGCATAGACATTCACGAGATTCGGATGATGCACCCGCGCCGCGGTCTTCGCTTCCCGCAGAAACCGCGCCACAAAATCCGGATGCGCAAAATACTCCTCCGATATCACTTTGATGGCGGTGGGGCGGTCCAGTGATTCGTCGTACGCCTCATAAACCACCCCCATCCCGCCTTGGGCGATCTTTCGCCGCACCGCATACGCGCCCACGCGGCGCCCATCAAGATGGGAGGCGCTCATCGGTTCGCCTGACACATCCGGAAACGGGGAGAAGGGAATTTTGTTGGAGTGCTGGGGCGTGGTGGGTGTGTCGTCCGGAGACAGGGGGGGCATGTCCGGGCGTTCGTTTGGCCCGGAGCCTCCGCGAGCGTCCGAACTATTGCCGTATGGTGACCCCATGCCGCGTATGGTAAACAAAACCAGCAGGGTAATGCACGCATGAGAGAAACCGAAATATCGCATGGTTTTCCCCGAAGGGGAAGAATAACTCCGCCCAGCGGTTGCGTTGCGCTACCCTGGCCCCCCTAAAACACCTTCTCTGTAAGCGATATGGAATCCCTTTATTCACTATGATTCGAGGGAGTGAAGTGAAGAAAATTCCGCCTGACGGTCAACCTGCCGCGTTGACCTGCTGTTTGTCTTCCAGTATCATGGCGCTTGAAACAGAGGTTGAACCCCCAAAGAGGAGCGCATGCCATGTTCGGGTACAAGCAAATCATAGGGTGCTTTTTCATTGTCGTGGTTGCCGGATGTCTTTTGGCCGGCTGCCCCCCGAAAACAGGTCCCGCCGCCGCTTTTACGGCAACCCCTGAGACCGGTCCGGCGGGTTTAACGGTCCAATTCACCGATAGAAGCCTTCCAGGAAGTGATCCCATCACGGCGTGGTTCTGGAACTTCGGTGACGGCCAAACGTCCACCGTGCAAAACCCTGCTCATACGTATCCAACCCCGGGTGTGTACAACGTGACCCTGACTGTAACCACCGGCGCCGGCACCCACACCAGCGCGGCCACCGCCATCACGGTCACCGGCGGCGAAGGGGAGGAGGAAGGCGAAGGCGCGGCGGAAGGCGAAGAAACCTTTTTGCTTCCAGGAGACGTTGAATTAACCATGGTGTGGTGTCCGCCGGGAAACTTCATGATGGGCCGTTATGCTGGAGAACAAAATAGCAACGCCAATGAAGACCCGCGACATGCGGTCACTTTTGCGCAAGGCTTCTGGATGGGCAAGTACGAAGTCACCAAGGCCCAATGGCAGGCGGTGATGAACACCACGCCATGGACCGATGGGTTTGGCAGTGTGCTAAACGATCCCAATAGCCCCGCCGTGTATGTGGGGTGGAATGACACACAGGCCTTTCTTGCCGCACTGAACACCCATACCGGGAAAACCTTCCGGTTGCCGTCCGAGGCGCAATGGGAATATGCCTGCCGGGCCGGCACCACCACCCGGTTTTATTGGGGGGACGATCTCAATTTTGAACTCTTCACGCAGTACGTTTGGGTTCCGCCGGACTATACCCAGCGCTACGCCAATATCGTGGGCCTCAAGCTGCCGAATCCCTGGGGCCTATATGACATGAGCGGGAACGCCGCGGAATGGTGCCAGGATTGGTTCCATACCAGCTATGCCGGAGCCCCCGTGGACGGAAGCGCTTGGGAAGTAAACGATAATGATCACCGCGTGAAACGTGGAGGCGGATGGGATGAAGCCGCGAATGCATTCCGTTCCGCGGCACGCGGCGCGGCCTACTCTTCCGGCGCGGACCGCGCCACCGGATTCCGTCTTGTTCGATAGTGTTCCTTGACGTGTTTTTTACGCCTGTCGTTGTTTGAGAGTCAGGAGACTGTTGTGAAAAACTGGATGCCCTTTTTTATCGTCTGTATGCTTGGCATTTCCGCCACCGTCTTCACGGAAGAACCCTATTACCGCGACCTGTATCCCGATACCTGGGTTGCCACGGACGCGCTCGGCAGAACCATGCCCGACTTCGACGCGGCAGGCC
>CAYXPO010000806.1:0-2512 GCA_964466925.1 uncultured Nitrospirales bacterium | reverse complement strand
AAACCGAACGAAACTGACGCGCATTTGACGCGCGAGGGGGTTATGGGCCCGGAATCGGTAGTGGAACAGGAGCGGCTGTGAAGGCCAAATGCTTTATTCGCAGTGGTTTACAGAAGTGGGCGGTACAGGACTCGAACCTGTGACCCCCTGCGTGTAAAGCAGGTGCTCTAACCAAACTGAGCTAACCGCCCGTGCCAATGATTGAAAGGATACTGTACCAAGTTAATGGAGCGGACCGCAACTTTCAGGCGGTTTTATTGGGTATTCGGGATGGTTCAAGGTTGTGGGAAAAACCTCAGTTCATGGCGTGTATTGGCCGCGATTTGTTCGGGGGTGAAGCGGGGCTCGCGGTATTGGCCGGCCATGAACAGGGGGGCTTGGTCACCGTAGGACGGGCTCATGAAGTTGCCGGAATTGCCGGTGGGCAGGACGGTGAGGGAATGTTCCGGATCGGCGTAGTCAATGAGGCGGCGTGTGGAGGGCCCGGCGATGACGCTAAAGTTGTGTTTTCCGTCTATATTAAGCATGTTGTTGATGACGTCGGAGCCTCCGGTGGATTCGAAGGGGCCAACGTTGAAAATGCCGCCCAGCAAGGGAAGATACCCGAAGGGGTGGGTGAAGGTCATGGTGTGGATGCGCCCCCAGCGCCATTGGGCAATATCGCCGCCCAGGTCTTTTTTCAGGCGGGCCACGGTCTGTTTGAACGCCTTCAGGAGGATATCCTGGCGGGTTTCCCGGTTGGCGGTGGAGATGTCGTCCCAGAAGGGGGATGTGTTATCGCCAATGAACCATTTAAAGAAGTTGGAATGGTCCGCCACGCCCATGTAGTTGTCGAAGAGTTTGGGCCCCATCTCATCCAGGAGGGCGCACTCGAGAATGGATTCGCAGTAGTCGCGGAAGATGCTGGCCCCGCAAGAATTCACATCGTGTTTGAAGTCCCAGCGTTTCAGGGTATCGAGCGCCTGCTGTTCAAAGGGATTGAGATTGTTTTTCGCCTCGCCCAGCCCTTTGACCATATTGGAAAGCATGGCGGGGGCGGACAGGAGGGCATCGTCGAACTGGATCGCCCGCAATTCGTCCAGGGACCATTGGGGTTGTTGTTCCAGCAGGTATTCGATGCGGGCGGCGCGTTCGCTGGGCTGCCAATACCCTTGCAGTTCCGGCACCGGCCCCACCGGTTTCACGGTGGACTGGTTGTTTGCCGTGACGATGTAGCCGCAAGGCGGATTGATCAGGTGCGGGTTTTGATCGAACGGCACATATCCAGGGATTTCATCGAGGCCGGAGGCCCCGTCGAGGAGTTGTTTCGGGTTGACGTGTTTCGGGCGTATGGGAATCAAGCCCGCGGCCCACCAGGCAATGTTGCCTTCGCGGTCCGCATAGGAGATATTGAGTCCCGGCGAGGTGACCAGCGCAACGGCCTTGCCGAAACTGGTCACATCGTTGGCGTGGCCCATGCGGTAGAGCGCCTCCATATCCGTGTAGTCGGTGTGCTGCCAAATCCAGCGCAGCGAAATATCCGCGCCGGTGTAGCCGTGCAGCAGGCGGAAGGCATCGGTGACCACGGGGCCGTGCGGCGTGACGCGCACTTCAATTTCCTGGTCCTTCCAGAACCGGACCTTGATGATTTCTTTTTCGGAGGTGACATCCACCCATTCCCCCTTGAATTTCACCTTGTTGGGATTGTGCGGATCGAAGGTTTCCAGGTAGAGGTCCGTATCGTCGTTTTCAAACATGGTGATTCCCCAGGCGCGGTCCTTGTTGTGGGCGAGGAGGGGAAAGGGGATCAGGGGCAGGTGGAACCCGTAGTTTTCCACCTCGCCGAATTTCATATGCGCCTCGAACCACACGCTCGGATTGGTGAATCCGATGTGGGGGTCGTTGGCGAGAATGGGTTTTCCGGATTTGGTGCGCGAAGGCGCCAGCACCCACGAATTGCTGCCGAACGTTGGGCCGAACCATTCGGAGATGGTTTTCAGCGGATCGAGGCAGGCCTGCAGCGCACCGAGCGCATCCCCGGTTTTTCGGGCGGTGGCATGGGCGTTTTTCGGATGTGATATTATGTAGTCCTGCGCCTCCTGGATGCTTTCCATGATGGTCGGCGGAACTTCCTTGCCATACCCCGGGAAGAGCGCGTCAATGTCTTTATCGGGATGCTTCTCCTTCAGCATGCTGCACAGCAGGTCTTCCCGCAGCCCTTCGGCGAAAGTGATGGGCAGAATCGCCGCGACCACCAGGCAATCCGCGATTTCAAAGGGCCGCACGGGAATATGCAACGCGATGTACTCGAAGGGCAGCGGTTCCGTGTTCATGCAATGATTGACGCCCGCGATGAAGGCTTCGGCGGCGGCTTTCAATTCCGGAAGACCGCCGGCTTGCCTGGCCACGTAATTCTCCGCCAGGGCGCGCAGGCGGAACGAGCGCACAATTTTGTCCACCGGCAGGGCAAGCGGTCCGAGAATCTCCGCCAATTCTCCGGAGGCCAGCCGCCGCCAGAGTTCCATTTGAAACA
>CAYXPO010000805.1:0-2520 GCA_964466925.1 uncultured Nitrospirales bacterium | reverse complement strand
GCGGGATAGAGACGGCGCATGTCCGCCGCCACCTTTTCCGATACCCCCAGAAAAAACGCGTGCGGATCGGAAAACTGCGCCAACTCGTTACGTCGCAGCGCGGAATACTTCGGCGCGACCCGATAGAAAAATCGCTTCATCACCCGACCCCACCGGGTCGGTGCACTCGCGGCATTGGCACGCTCGAACGCCCGGTGCGCCCCGCCATGCAGCATCATGATGTCCGCCGGCCGCACATGGTTGAACCCATGCACAACATCAAATTCCCTGCCCTCGAGGGCCGCCGCCAGCTCCCGCGCAAAGCAGGCCTGGGATGACTCACCCCAGCCCCTGCGGTCCGCCAAACGGTGGATCGTAAAGCGAGCGGCCTGCTCCGGCGCATACCGACGGCAAAAGATTTCGATGGTACACCCGCGCTCAACCAACCATGCCGCCAGCGCACAGGCATATCGCTCCGCACCCCCGTGCATCGGGTCGAAGTGCTCCAGGGCCAACGCGATCTTCATGAGATCAACCTTTTGCCAGATTTCTGTTCAAACCAATCAACCTTCGCCCCACAGCCCACCCGCTCCACGCCCAGGACGCCCGCTGTCTCAATAGCCCAGCCGACGGTTCAGTCGCCCGGCACGCACCCGAAACACCAATTTCTGCCATGCAGACAACTCCGTCATCCAACGGCGATCAACAAACCGATCCGTCACGTCCACCGACCGGTAGTACTCCAAATCCTTCTGCCAATCAAAGACACTCGCCTTCTCCGAAGAGATCAATACCGGTGCGGTGTCATCCCCCCGTTGCCGTAACATCGATAGCAACGTTCCGCGGGTGCCTCCAATGTAGTGCTGGGGATGCTCCCAAAACCTGAGCATCGCCGGCTCGAACTCCAAACCGAGAAACGCACAGACCCGCCCAAGCATCGCCGTCGGATCCTCCACGGCATCCTCGTAGCGCAAGGTCAGGTGGTCCTCCGAGGCAATCGTACGCAGAAATCGCTGGTGCTTTCGAATCGCGCGTGCCCAGTCATTCACCGCCGCAGACATCCCACTCACCGCCTGCTTGCGCAGCATGCTCGCCGTTACCGCCCGCCCGTCGCGCACCAACCAAAGATATCGAACCTGCACATCAGGGGAAAGGACGGATACGCCATCGAGCTGTTTCCGGCTGTTGGTCACCAGGATCGTGGACCGGCCGGACCGCGCCGCAATCCGCGACAGCAGGTCGGACCGCGCGCATTCTTCGAACCCACTCCAAAAGGGACATCCCTCCCCGTGCACCGTGCAACTGGGTCGCTCCCAATCGAAGATCTTGTAGAGCTCGCCTGTCCCGAATACCTCGGAATGCGCCCCCAACATCAAGGAGAACCAAGTCGCCCCGGAAAACGCCGGTGCCAACAAATGCACCACCCGGGCTGGTTCGGGGGTTGCACTCATGCATCCCTCCTTCAGATCGTGCGAAAATAAAAGGCCCCGTCGGCCAAATTAGGCGGCGGGGCCTTGAAAACCTATTTCGGCATGCACCGGGCTATACCCGACGAAACCGGAATAGAGATCGGTTGCTTCAAGCTTCAGCTTAGAAGTAGAAGTTCAAACCGACGGGGATGACGAACCGGTAGTCCTCTGCATCGCCCTCGTCGTTAAAGACAGGTTCGGATGCCCACTCGTAGAAGAGACCGACGTTGAGGGCCGTGTTCTCGGCGAGGAAGTATTTCACACCACCACCGATGGAGGCAACAAAGCCATCATCTTCCTCGCTGGACACAACCGCAGGGAGATCGGCATTGTAATAGCCAGCTCCGACTTCGACGTAAGGCAGCATGTTCTCGACATCAAGCATCGTGAAGTGGTAGTCGACAGCTCCACCAATCATGATTGCGGTGGAATCATCCTCGCCCCAATCTTCCCATGCCACGCCTACGACACCCTTCACTTCCCACTCGGGAGTGATGAAGTAACCGTAGGTGACATCCAACATGAGGCTGTCCGTGAATTCAAACGCACCGGCCACACCCAGCTCCTGGGTGCCGGTCTCTGGGGCCGCATAGCCCTGGACGGACAACATACCCGCCGCGACGAGAACTGCGCCAAGCTTGTACAAACGCGTCATTTCTCTTTTCCTCCTGAAAAGAACTCTCTCGTTGTGAGGTTCCTTCGATCGACTGCATTCCCGCTGGACGGGAACCCCAGTCAATGGGTTGGAATAACGAAAACACCCGCTTCGGCTTTCCATACCTCCCGTAGAACCCCGAAGGGCTCAATGGCTGGTTCGGAACGTCGCAATAAATGTCCCGAGTTCGCCATCCCTTTCCACCCACGCCAGTTGTTCGGTGGTCCAAATTCCATTGGAGCAACCTCAGCCGCCTTCCTGGAAACCGATCATGGTGATTATGGTGTTCAGGCCGTATGGATTCATGAAAAACCGATACGAGATTCGCATGGATCTTACGCTATCAAATGACTGTGTCAAACCAAAGAATTAGGGAAATATGTAATTTTTCACCAGATTCCCATTGGGTTTTCGCCT
>CAYXPO010000804.1:273-2524 GCA_964466925.1 uncultured Nitrospirales bacterium | reverse complement strand
GCAACGGGGCTTCCGGAAATCATCCCGATCAAGACCCCCATAAAAACGCACGCCTTGGCGCTTCCGCCGCGTGTTCCGCCAAGCAGAAGCGCAGAAATGTTAACAATGACTTTATCGCCGCCCGATAGTTGAATGGCGCCCGTGAAGAGCACAAACAAGAAAACGAAAGTGGCTGAAACACCGATCGGTATACCGTAGATTCCCTCTGTCGAAAGGAAGAGGAATGATGACAGCCATGGCCAATCAATGCCGGCATGCGAAATGATCTCCGGAAAGTAAGCCCCATATACACCATAAAGCAAAAAGACAATGGCAAGCGCAGACATGACCCAGCCAATGGTACGCCGTGTGGCTTCAAGAACTAGGGCGATCGCGCACGCGCTCATGATGAGGTCCATGGTATTCGGATCGCCCTGGCGAGTAATCATCTGCTCGATGGTGCTGAGGTAATAATAAGAAACCACAAAAGATAGAACGGCAAGGAGGAAATCCAGTCCAAGTGCGATCTTGCTTTCGGAAAAACGTTTCACCGGCGGAAAGAGTAGGAATATGAGAACCAGGCCGAACCCGAGGTGGATTCCACGCTGCCACTGGGCTGCCAGGGCCTGATAGCCGCCCGTGTAGATTTGAAACAAACTCATTATGACTGCCAGAGTTGTGATGCTGATTGCCATGATGCCACGAAATTTACGCATTGCGTCTCCTCCCGTTCAGAGATCGGGTTGGTACATGCCACGGATTGGACGTTCGGACTGCACCGGCAATGTTCTTTTCCGGCTGGCCCATCTTGTTGACTACGAATAGCCACGGTGAACAAACCGGTCCACTTCAGGACGCCTAACTGCCCCATACGCCCGTGCAGGCGCTGAGTTCAAGCGAACGCAACGTTCTTGTATGGCGTGTAGCTCGGGGGCCGGCTACGGCCAGACCGGTGTCGTAGTCCCGGAGGGCGTGACCGAGCCTGCACCCCAATTGACTTTGACATTGCAGAGCCTCCGGCAGTGCCCTGCGCGTCCATGCCACCACATTTATTTGACCGGTACGATCGTCACACCCTTTTCTGCATAGAATTTCGCGGCTCCCGGGTGTAGCGGAATGGCCGCGCCTTGCTTGAGAAACGGAATCGTATATTCCTTGCCTGACGGGTGAATCCTTGTAATGTCGTCTATGTGCGCCTCGATCGTTTTAAGGAATCCGTAGACGGTCGCATCGGGGACATCTTTATGCGCAATCAGCGAGGCGCGGAAGGCCATGCAGGGAACCGCTTCGGTCTGTCCGGTATACGTTTTCGCCGGAACGGTGTAGGGTTCCAGCAGAGCTCTTTTTTCCGGACCTCTTCTCGCAAGATACGCCTTGACCTGTTTTTCGGTATACGGAATGATCCTCATCTCCTTTCTGGCGAAAATGTTTGCAATCGACGAGGTGGGAACACCGGCGGAATAAATTGCCGCGTCAACCGTGCCATCCTGGAGAGCTTCCGTCATTTCCGTCATGGAGAGGTATGCTGGGGAAATATCCTTGAGGGTCAATCCTTCTACTCCCAGAACGTCCAGTGAAAGCGTGAACACCGCGCTTCCCTGAGCGCCAATGGCCACTTTCTTACCCTTCAGGTCTGCTATTTTTTTTACTGGGGAATTCTTTGGAACCACGAGCTGCATGGCGCCCAGGTGTCCGCCGGACACATATCTCAAGTTGTCCAGCTTCTTTCCTTTATACATCTCCAGGCCGTTATAGGCGTAGTACGCAAGATCCGGGGTGGAAAATGCGATGGCCACCCTTTTTGCCGCCACGAGACGGAGATTTTCAATGGACCCATTCGTCGTCAGTGGCGTCACTTTCGTGCCGTCGTATTTGCGCATGACCTCCGCCATCGCACCGCCGATCACGTAGTAGGTTCCTCCCGTACCGGCGGTAGCGAGCATAAAGGGCTGACCCGCAACGGCTTCTTGTGCCGGCATAAAACCAATCATCAGAAAAGCCGCAAGTAAACATCCGATCATGGATTTCATCATGTCTCACACTCCTTTTTCTTAAAAACTGAATTGATTCCCTTCCGCGTCCCCACGCCTATTGCCTCGCCGCGCACTCATCCGTATCGGCGTGGCGATTTACTCCAATCCTCGAAATTCGCTGGGTGTATGAAGCCTCGGACGGTTGGCGTTTTTGACCCCCAGTGCATCATCTCCAATAAGCAGCCGCATGATATTGACCGTTCCCTCGCCGACCTGATAAAGTTTGGAGTCGCGATAAT
>CAYXPO010000804.1:0-263 GCA_964466925.1 uncultured Nitrospirales bacterium | reverse complement strand
ATCTCCAGCGAATAACCCATGCCCCCGTGGACCTCCATGGCCAACCCGGCTGCCCGAACGACTGTTTCCCCTGCAAAATATTTGGCGATCGCGATTTCCCTCGTAAAGGGCACACCCTGATCATTCAGCCAAGCCCCCCGACGCACCAGGAGGCGCGCCGCTTCGATCTGGGCCGCCATTTCCGCAATGACGGCTTTGACCTGTTGATATTCCCTGATCAGTTTTCCAAACTGGACTCTCTCATTCGCATATTTGACCGATGC
>CAYXPO010000803.1:631-2530 GCA_964466925.1 uncultured Nitrospirales bacterium | reverse complement strand
GACGGTTCTGGTTCATGACGACCGGAAGGGGGTTGACATTGGGATCGGCGCTGCCGATATCACCTTCCCAATGGTCAAAGGCGTACATGGAATTCCAGATTTGGGCCTGCAGGTTGAAGGAGGCGCCGGTGCCCAGATAGAAGGGCCCGTTACCCCAGAAACCGTTGAAGCCGCCTTGTCCGCCACCGCCGCTGGTGCCCAAGGTCAATTCATATCCGGAACTAACAAAATCGGCCGTAACCGTTTTGTTGCCGTCCATCAAAATATTCACATTGGCGGTATAGCCGGAGGCATCGCCGGACCAGCCGTTGAAATAGGCATTTGAACTGCCGTTGACGCTCGCATATCCCGTGCGTCCGATCAGATAGGAATACACGCCGGGATTGGGCCATGTACTGCCGTCCGGGTCCCCGGTCTTATTGATAGTAAGCGTAACGTCGCCGGGGACGAAATTGGCCGTGACCGACTTGTCGCTGTCCATGAAAATCTGGATGCCGGAATTGGTTCCGGACGCGTCGCCGGTCCAATTGTCGAAGGCTTGTCCGCTGCCGGCAATGGGGTAGGCATTGACATACGTATATTGGTCCGCAGGCTTGGGGTAGGTGCCGGGGTCCGGATCGGTATCCCCCGTGCCGTTGATGGAAATGGTGAGATTATGCGCCGCGCCGCAAATGGCATTCTGGTTAATCGAAGCGGTGGGGGCCAGCGTCTGGAGTTGACCCAGTTGGTTCTCATCGCAGAAAGGCGTCCCCGCCGTGAAAGAATTGTTCGACAGATCAACTTGTTGGAAATTAGCCACATTGGTGTTGTCGAGCAGGGGCTGAATATCCGTGAGTTGATTCTCACTGAGATCAATCCGGCGCAGGCTGGTGCACGATTCCAACGCGCCAATGTCTGAAATCTGGTTCTTTCGCAAGCCCAGTTCTCGAATTTGGGTGCAGTTGGCCAAGCCCGAAATGTTGGTGAGTTGACATTGCTGAAAGGCGGCCTGTTGAAGGTTGGTCAGGCCCGACAAATCAGGAATCGTGGTGATGGGCGCCATTTCGACCTGCAACTGCTGGAGATTGGTGTAATTGGCGGCCACACTGATATCCGTGATCGGCGTCATCATTATGGCAAAGATAAACCCCGGGTTGATGCCGGTCAATCCGCTGATATCGGTCAGGTTGGACTCTCCGATAAACGCCAAGCCTATGCCCAGCGTCATGCCATTGATGATGGTCATGTCGGCATTGTGGATGCCGGTGTTGATCAAGGCCAGAAGCATGAGCGTGTCCGCAACGCCGTTAAGAGGCGTAAAATCGGCAATGGGCGTGGAACCCAGCCAGAGTTGCTGGAGGCTGTTCATGGTGCTGACCCCGCCGATGTCGGTCAGGAGATCATCGCCAATCAGGTTGAGGTACTGCAGATTCACAAGACCGGCCAAAGCCGTAATATTCGTGATCAGGTTGGTGCCTGTTGCAAAGATATTGGGACCATCCTTGCTGTTAAAGGGATTGCCGCCCAACCCTAAATCCAGATTCACCAATGCGGTCAAATTCTGCAGGGGGGTGAGATCTGAAATCTTGTTCATGCCCAAGTTAAGGTCCCTAAGCGAGGTACAGGCCTCTAATCCCGTCAGGTCGGTAATACCGAGATTGACGGCCTCCAGTTGGGTGAACCGGGAATCCGCCAACTGGGTGTCCGTTGGCGGGTTGCTCAACGCACCTCCGGTGACCGCTTCCCATTGGGTCTTTATCGCATTGTATAAAGCGGTATCAGGCATTGAAACATCGGCCGTCCACCCTGCCATTGGCGTCAACAACAGGAGGAGGAAGACCAGCCGCGTTTGAAATACACTCTTCGTCATAAGACACGTCTCCTTAATTATATATATTTACATTTTAAATATATATCTGG
>CAYXPO010000803.1:0-621 GCA_964466925.1 uncultured Nitrospirales bacterium | reverse complement strand
CGCCCCGCTTAACACTTCTGCCTCATAAGCACAAAAGGCGTCCTTATTTTTTCACAGATTTAGTTAATAATCAAGCATTTTCTTTAAGCCGAATATTTTGAAGGGGATAGACGGGCCGGAGGCCGAGGCCGGGGATGTTAAAGCAAGGACAAGGAGGCGGTTACGGGATAGTGGTCCGATGGGTAACGCCCCTCTTTCGAGTAGGTTACAATTTCCGCCGTTTGCGCCTTGAACGCACCTTTATAGAGTATCCAGTCTATGCGTTCCTCGGAATTCGGATCGGGAGCCTTAAAATTGCTGCAGGACGTTTTGGGCCCTTGGCGCTGTCCGGCGGTCAGCCAGGAATCCTGGAAACCCGCGCCTTGAAAAATGGCCCAAGGGCGGCTCTTTTCTCCGATGGCGTTAAAATCCCCGGTGATGATGACGGGAAGGTCCCCCGCCAAGGCGGCCGCCTGTTTCACCAGGAGTTCCGCGCTGTGAATCCGGGCCTCGTTTCCAATATGATCGAAATGGGTGTTCATATGAATAAAAAAACGTCCGGAGGGGATGTATTGAAAACGCACCCAGGTGCAGATGCGGGTCAGGCTGCTGTCCCAGGATTTGGATGCGGGGATTTCCGGG
>CAYXPO010000802.1:0-2536 GCA_964466925.1 uncultured Nitrospirales bacterium | reverse complement strand
AAGTTTGGGCTTACGATGGTAAAATTCCCGGCAAACAATCTCTTTTTTCCGTCTTTCCCGCTTGCGCGGTATTGACGGCCCTGTAAACAGAATGCATTATCCTCGTGTTGTTCTTACGCTGCCAACAGGTTTGTGAAAAACTTCCAGTATCAATGATCAAGGGAGTGAATTACCGCAGCAGGCGTTCGGGGATAAACCCAAAAGAGGTTTGCACGGGATACGCGCAGGTGCATCCGGAACTGGATTCGGGAATCATGATGATGCCGCCCGCCGGGATGATGTTGAGCCAGCAGCCGGGCCGCGAAACTTCCGTCAGGCGAATCCCCTCGGTCACGGACTCGTTAACGGGATACATCCGTGGATTGCTGCCCCGCCCGTAGAGATAATGCGCGGAACCGGTTAGTCCGCCGCAGCCATGCCCGCCCCGGAACAGCCTGAACTCCTGTTTTTCTCCCGTGAGCAGGTTATACGCATTGGGGCGCGCGTACAGGGTGGAACCGATGATCACGGGATGCTGCCATTGCTCCCCATGCGAACCCCCGGTGTCCGCGAATTCTTTCCCGCTGGCGTTCACGGCGCGGAATTCCGTGTTCCAGCGCGGTTTCCCGGTGGCCATGTCAAAGGCAAAGAGCCCATAGTAGACTTCGCTCTTTTTGTTATAGGAACCGGTAAGCACCAGCACTCCCTGCGCGCCGTTGAGGTACATGATGTGCTCAAACGGCAGGGTAAGCGGCTGTTCCCAGGTTTTCTTTCCGTTTTTCAGACGCAAGGACGTGAGAAAGGCGCCGCTGGAGCAGAACTGCCGCAGGATGACCCGCCCGTCTTTTTCGTTCATGGCCTGTTCATTGCGGCTTTCTACAAAGAAGAGATGATCGTCCGCAATGGCAATGGTGTCATTCACGATAGCGCCCTTGTGGTAGAGCCAGTGGCGCTTTCCCGAATGCCGGTCCAGGCAGAACAGGTATTGGCTCGCCACCATCGGGCGGTGATCCCCCTCAATGATATTGATCATGCCCTTGCTGAGTTCGTTGAACGAGGCGCCGGCGGCCTGCCCGGAACCGATGAGCCGATCCCCCGTGCAGTCGAGGTATCCCCAGTCGCACGGCGCATCAGCGTGTTGCGGGGCTTCGAGCGTAGAGACGCGCTCGCCGGTATCGGGACGGACCGCCCAGCATTCGTTTTTTACGGCGATGTACAGCAGGTCGTCCGTGAGCACCATATGCCCGCAATTTTTTAACGCGCCGACCCGCCGTGAATCCGGCACTTCCAAGCGCCATAGCGGCGTGCCGTTATACCCGTCGGCGGCCATGACCAGATTGTCCCCGGGAATAAACAGGCGTCCCTGCTTGAACAACGAGGACATCGGACGGTGGTGCCGGTCTATGATGTCACGCGGGCCGGGTTCGCCGAACCATAGAATCTTCATCGGCCCCTCCACCTGGTCCATGCTGCAGGCAGTGTGTCCGGAATCGGCGTAGAGTTGGGTCCATTCGCCCGCCCCCGGGGCCGGGGCCTGCCGAAGAACGGTCCAAGTCCCTTTTTCTTCCTTTGAGACGCCTTCCGGCAGGTCTGCAAGCCATGCATTCAGGGTGTCTTTATTCCATGCAATATTCCCGGGAGACTCCTTCGGGCATCCCAGTACCGCTGCACCTCCATACGGGCGCAACACCCGCGCCATTTCCTTCGCGGGCACGTCCAAGACACCGTTGCGCAAAGCGGCCTCGGACACCACGAGATTCGCCATATACGTAGTGTAAGGCAGTGTTTCGCTTTGCCATTCCTGCACGGTTACCCGCGTGCCGTAGAGTCCGGCGTCATTTAACCGCTGGCGGACCTTTTGAACATGCTCCGGCCCCTTTTCCAAATCAATGAGTTTGAATTCACTGCGCCGGGCAAGCAGGTGCGCCAACCGGCCTTCCCCGTTCCCCAACACAATGCAGTACCCCTTAATTGTTCCGGCTTCCACAAGTGCGAAGTCAATCAATTGCGTGTATGCCTCCGTCCAGTCATCCTCCGCGGGCGGCGTATCGGGTGTGTTTGACGCAATTACCGCGGGCGGTGTCACAGGTGTGGAAGCGAAGCAGTGTATGGCCCCTTCGCTGGTGCTTATATACAACCGTCCCCCGGCAAGGCTCAGACCGTATGCGCGGCCGGGAACTGGCGCTTCCCACACCCGCGTGCCGTCCTGAACGCTGTGCGCGGCCACTTTGCCTTCCCCGCCCACAAATAACACGCCGCCGGCTAAAATCAGGCTGTATGGACAATCCGAAGGCTGCTTCCAGCGGTAACAGGCTTCGCGCTGTTTGTCGAGTTCCGCCATTGCGGCTTCAATGGGCGTCATCACGGTTTTCAGCCGCTTTACTTCCGCGGCATCCAGCCGCTTCTGCGCTTCTTCGCTTTGTTTTTCCACCGCCTTGAGTTCGGTGTTGCGCTGGTTCCATATCCGCGAAAGCTCGATAAAGCGTGGCCGGTCCAGCACCTTGATCTCATCCTTGGATTGGATGTAGGCCAACGGACCGTCCACCACCATGGCGAT
>CAYXPO010000801.1:0-2540 GCA_964466925.1 uncultured Nitrospirales bacterium | reverse complement strand
AGGCGTTCGGAGAGGATCATGCAGCCGTGGGCGGGTAGTTCCCAGAAACGCAACGTATCGAAGCCGGAACCGAAAAAATTCAATCCCATGCGGGTGTCAAGCAAAATGCGGCTGTATTCATGGGGAGGGAATTTATCCTGGAATAGAAGATTTTCCTTTTCCGCCAGATAGTCCAGATACAGCCTGCGAAGCCCGGCGCGGCGATGGCCCGCCCAGAGCAGGGCGCGCGCCCGCGGCATCGGATTCACGGACGGGATTCGCGCATCGGGATAGGCGAAGGGGAGCGGAAAGGCGTTGGGGCCGTAATCGCCGCAGGCCAGCATTTCACGCTTGAAATATCCGGCAATTGGAATATCGCCCAGGTATTCCCGCGTTTTTTCGCGCATATTGGCAGGCTCGTCAATCTGATCGATCAAGAAGACCGGAACATGCCTTGCCGCATTGATCAGGGACCGGCCCAGTGATGCATCCAGGGAGCGTTCACAATCGCCGTAAAGAATACAATCAATACCTCCGTGTTTTATCAGATCGATAATTTGTTCGAGGGAGGCATCATGGGCGGGCCGGTTGAAGAAACAGAGGTAATGCGCGAAGTGCGGGTCTATTTCCCCATGGAGGAAGGGTTTGCTTGGGAAATCCATAACTTGGTGCTTGTCCAGAACCGCGCACAAACCCTCGTACAAGACATCGAGCCCATAATGCGGGCGGGGCGGAAGTACAAACAGAATGTTGTGCGGGCCCTTGGCGGGATTCCACTCGGGGGGGATATCGCCGCCGGGATCAGGCAAATGAGGGGCCGGGGTGTGGACCATCGGGGCGGCGGTTTGGGAAACTTGCCGGAGGCATCGCTCCAGGCGGTCCGCCATATCGGAATCCCCAGCCAAACGCCACACCTCCGCTTGAAGCTGATAGGCTTCGGGCAATAAAGGAGCCTGCGCGATGATGGAATAGAAACAAGACTGCGCCCGAGTGAAAACATCGAGCAGGTTCTCTCCGGGCGCCTGTTGGAGCAGTTCTTTCAGACAGTGCAGTTTCTCCAATTCCACGGATACCTGCGCTTCACTGTCTTTCAGGACGGACGAAAGGAGCATGGAAAGGATTTCGTAACCGAAATCCGGGTGTCCTTGTTGACGGCATGCTTGGGCATGCGCAACGGGGTCGTAACTCTTCTGCACCAATAGCACCGCGGCCAAGGGGCACGCCAAATCATTCCGCGCCCCTTCATCCGCGGCGGGGATGAGGCGGTTCTCGATCAACACATTGCCCCGTGAATCCCGCGGGGCGGCAAGAAAGGCGGCATCTTCCGCGCGCCACTCGGCCTGAACGCGAAGGCCAAGCCGTTCCGCTTGTTTTTTTACTTCCTCAACGGTTGCCCCCCGTGCTTCAACCGGTTCACACCGCCAATAGCACGGATTGGGACAGAATACGAGCAATTGCCCATATTCATGCAGGGCATTGGAATACGAAGTCCAATGGAAATCAAACCTTTCGGGTTCGGTCAGCAAAAGGGCGTCAAAATACTGTTGCGGCAAGGGCAGGGAAGGGGGCAATGCGTCAACCCGGATGGAATCTGTTACGGCCTGGCATTGTTCGGCCGCAAAGTGATTATTGGTGAGCACCTGTATCGCGTCCCTCATGCGCCTGTAAAAAAACAAGGCGGGGACAAGGACATCGTCCCCCGCAATCAGCAGCCGGCGCAGATACCGGGGCGTTTGCGCAAGCAGGTGCACGGTAAATTCCTGGAGCCACTTTTCCCCCATGGTCATAGCCCCAAGCCGGCCTTTCCGGGCCGAACCGGCGCCCAAGCAACCCAATACCCACCGTGCTTATTCCGCAAGCTTCAATTCCCTTCTTAGAGCCAGCTTGTTCACCTTCCCGCTGGGGAGCAACGGCAATTGTGGGCGGATTTCGATGTGCTTGGGAACCTTGAAAGTGGCCAGATGCGCCCGGCAATGGCGCTGGAGCACTTCGCCCGTCACACTTTGCCCCGGTTTCAACACCACAAACGCATGCCCTACTTCGCCAAAAAGATTGTCCGGAATCCCCATCACCGCGGCAAAGAGCACGGCGGGATGCTCCTCCAGGACATCTTCGATTTCCCGCGGGAAGACATTTTCGCCGCCGCTCTTATACATTTCAGAACTGCGTCCGGCAAGAAAGATGTTCCCCTCCGCATCCATCCATGCGAGGTCTTTCGTATAATACCAGCCTTGCTCGTCAATGGCTTCGGCGGTCTGAACCGGCGCATTCAAATACCCCTTCATGACGACCGGCCCCCGGAAGGCAAGCTCGCCTATTTCCCCCGCGGGAACGGATTCCCGATGTTCATTCACAATTCGTATTTCATAGGGGGGGGCGGCTTTGCCCACCGACTTGGCCAGAAACCCGGCACTGTCTTGCGGCTGCGTAAAGGTGACAAATCCCCCCAGTTCCGTCACGCCATACCCGGTTACGAGGTGGGCGTTGTTTTTAAGCGCAATTTCAGAAAGGGCCGCGATCATGTCATCCGGCGCGGAGGCGCCGCCCCAGATAAACTTTTG
>CAYXPO010000800.1:0-2543 GCA_964466925.1 uncultured Nitrospirales bacterium | reverse complement strand
TGACGATGCCGGGGCTGCCCATGTTCGGCCATGGACAGATCGAAGGGTTTACGGAAAAATACGGCATGGAGTACCGGCGGGCGTATTGGGACGAGCAGGTGGATGAACATTTGGTGCGGCGGCATGAAACCGAGATATTCCCTGTAATGCGGAAACGATACATTTTCAGCGGGGCACGCCATTTTGCTTTTTTTGACTTCGTCACTCCAGAAGGCTGGGTGGATGAAAACGTGTTTGCCTACTCCAACAAGTCTGGAAATGAGCGGGCCGTAATTATTTACAACAATGTGTATCCTTCGACGCGGGGTATGGTCTTTCAATCAACGGCGATCAATGCGGGTTCGGTGGACATGCCGTGCTTGAAGCGGGTCACCCTGGCGGAGGCATTGGAGTTGAGCCAGGAGGACACAGCGTATTATGCGTTCCGGGATTACCGGACGGGCCTGGAGTATCTGCGGCACGCGCAGCAATTGGCGCGGCACGGACTCCATGTGGAACTGAGCGGATATCAGTATTACGCGTTTTTAGACTGGCGTGAAATTCAGGACAGGGATGGTTCGTGGGGCCGGTTGCACGCGGAGATAGGCGATCAGGGCGTCCCCAACCTCGATGAAGCCTATCGTGAGATTTGCTTGAAACCGATCCTGGAACCCTTCCGGCGGATGATGAACGCGGATATGCTCCGGCGGCTAACGAGCCCGGAAGAACCGGGGAAGGCCGTGGATGATCTTGCCGGGGTGATGATTCCGTTCATAGAAGCGGCGGGCCGGCATATTGGGCAACCCGTGAATGCCCCGGTTGTCATGGCGGCCGTGGAAACGGATTTGCGGCGGATGTGGAATGCGGAGGCCTTGTTGGCGGCGGATGTATTGCCGGCGAAAGTTCGCGACTATTTGCGCGCCGGGATGCCAGAAAATGCCGGGGAATCGGTGGCGTTTTGGAGGGTCCCCCTTGCGTGGAGCCTGCTGCGTCATTTGGGGCGGATGACCAAACCGGAAAATGCGGAATTCGGGGAATGCATGGCCCAAAGCGAGGCTTGGATGCGTGACTGGTTCCTGTTGAAACCGGTGGCGTCCGCGTTTGAAGGATTGGATGGCGATGGGTGGCGCGCGGATATGGATGCGCGCCTGGTGCGCATTCTGGTGGCCTTTGGGGATGCTTTGGCGGTGGAAGCGGGCGCGCCGCGCACCGTGATGGAAAGGTTGCTGAAAGACCCGGATGGGACGGTGTTTTTGCGGCTAAACCGGTATAACGGGAAGCTGTGGATGAACAAAGAACATCTGGAATGCCTGCTGCACCGGATGTGCCTTACGCAGGCGTTGATTCACCGCGCGAAAGATGAACGGTTCGATTTGACCGCCTATGTGTGCGCGGCGCAAGCCCTGTTGCAGGCGGCCGACTCGGCGGAATATCAAGTGGAACGATTTTTGAGCATTATGGACGAAAGTGGAAGGGAGAAGGAAGTATGAACCGGCTGATATTTTCGTTGGCGGTGGTGCTTACGGCCATGGGAGCCGCTTTCGGCGATCCAATCGTGATTGCGCATCGCGGCGCATCGGGATATCTGCCGGAACATACACTCGAGGCGTATGCCTTGGCGTATGCCATGGGCGCGGATTATGTGGAACAGGACCTCGTATTCACGAAAGACCTCCACTTTGTCTGCCTGCATGACATCTATCTGGAATTGACCACCGATGTGGAGGAGCGTTTTCCAGACCGAAAACATCCGGACGGGCGCTGGTATGCGGCGGATTTCACCCTGGCGGAAATCAAAACGCTGAATGTGCATGAACGGCTGCCGAACCGCTTCCCCGCGGGGGCGTCGCATTTCGAAGTGCCCACATTCGAAGAAGCCATCGAACTGGTGCAAGGATTGAACAAGACCACCGGGCGCAATGTCGGCATCTACCCGGAACTCAAAGCGCCCTCCTGGCATCAAAATCACAAAATGCCCATGGAAAAAGCCTTTTTGGATATTGTGGAACACTATGGATACAAAGGGCCGGACGCGAAAATTTTCGTTCAGTGCTTTGAACCCATGCCCCTGCAAAAACTGCGCGATTCAATGGGGTGCACCCTCCCCATGATCATGCTCATCTCCGATGATGACCTTCAAAAGCCCATGCTTACCGAAGAGGGGCTTGACAGGATCGCCAAATTCGCCACCGGCATCGGCCCGGACAAAAAATCGGTGGATGAGAATCCGAAGATTGTGGAGTGGGCGCATGCCCGAAACCTTCTGGTGCATCCGTTCACCTTGCGCAAAGACCAATGCCCCAAGAAATACGCGGCGTTTCAGGACGAAATCAAGCAGTTCTACACGGTCTACAAAGTGGATGGAATGTTCACGGATTTTACGGACGAATGCGTCAAGTATTTGGCGGGGGCGAAGACAAATTAATAATGATCTCTTCACTGTAGTTGCTGTTCGCGGCAACGAGGACCTCTTCGAGTGCTGATCGAAGGTTGACCAGCAACTCTTCGCGTGTTTCACCTTGAGAATTGACACCGGGGACTTCCTCTATCCACCCGATCCACCA